>JAADDB010000253.1 GCA_013154135.1 Chloroflexota bacterium | reverse complement strand
GGTTCCATGACCGGCTGAGCATCGTTCCATACGGCCCACAATAGGCATCCCGACCCTTTTACTCGTTACTCGTTATGCGTTAGACCTCACCCATCCCGGCCGACCTCATTTTCCCGCCGATTCCCCTTAATCGTTAATCGTCAATCGTTACTCTTCACTCCCTAGAACCTCGCCCATCCAAGCCGACCTCGCCCTCCAGCCACCCTCTTAATCGTTCCTCCTTCCTCGTTCCTAACCGTTTGACACCCCTTATGTCCCCCCTTTATAATCCGTATGGGAGAACGGACCAAGAACGATGGTGGAGAAGGGTTTCGGAGATGTTCATCCACTATCGCGGGAGGGACTTCATGAGGCATGAAACAGGGACGTTTGTAGCCACAGGAGGTATCCCCTTGTTCACACAAGCGTGGTTGCCGGAAGAAGAACCAAAGGCAGGGTTGGTGATTGTTCATGGGTTTGGAGAGCACAGCGGTCGTTATGGGAACGTGGTGGAGTTCTTGGTCCCGCGAAAATACGCGATTTACACCTTTGACCTGAGAGGGCATGGTCGTTCGCCCGGCCCCCGCGGTCACGTGGACCGCTGGGATGACTACGTGGAGGACGTGAACGCGTTCCTCCGTCATGTGCGGGAACGGCTAGGACCTCAGCCCCTCTTCCTCTTCGGCCACAGCATGGGAGGGTTGATCGCGCTGGACTACGCCCTGCGCCATCCCGAAGGACTCAACGGGGTCATCGCATCCGGGCCGGTGTTGGCCCAACCCGGCGTCTCCCCCCTCCTCCTCATGGCCAGCCGGGCCCTCTCCAAAGTCCTCCCCCGTACGACCTTTGATACCCACCTGGACGCGACAGCCCTTTCCCGTGACCCAGAAGTCGTACGCGCGTACCAGGAGGATCCATTGGTGCACAGCCTGGCCACAGCGCGTTTGGGCACGGAGTTGAACAACGCCATCCAACGGGTGCACGAGCGCGCGTCCGAGTGGCGTCTGCCCCTCCTCATCTTGCACGGCCGCGCGGACCGTCTCGCGCCGGTGGAAGGGAGTCGGGCCTTTATCCAAAATGTGCCGGTGGAGGACAAGACCCTCATCGAATACCCGGACGGATATCACGAGCCCCACAACGACATCCAAAAAGCCGTCGTACTCCGCGACCTGGAGAAATGGCTCGATGTCCACATCTCGTGATGGGGTCCGGAAATGGACATGGCTCCTGCCCGTCCTGGTCACCCTCCTGCTGTACGTGAGGACGGCCGCGCCGTCCGTGGCCACCCTGTTCGATGATTCCCTGGAATTCCAGGTGGTGATCCCCCTCCTGGGTGTCCCCCACCCCCCTGGATATCCCCTCTACACCCTGGTGGGCAAACTGTGGACGGTGGTGTTTCCCTGGCGGGATGCCGCGTTCCGGCTGAACGTGCTCTCCGCCCTTTTCGCCGCGCTGATGTGGATCCCCCTGGCGTGGCTCCTGTGCCGGTCTACCCGTTCCTGCTGGGGCGGGATGATAGCGGCCGGGGTGTTCATCCTCTCCCCCACCCTGTGGGCCCAGAGCACCATCGCGGAGGTGTACACCCTACACCTGCTGTTGATGGCCGGCGTATTGTACGTGGGCTATCGCCTACTCTCCGACGAACCGGCCCGGTGGAGTGTGGTGGGCGCGTTTCTTTTCGGCCTGGGATTGGCCCACCACCGCATGATCGTCCTCCTCCTCCCGCCGTGGCTCTATTGGCTCTGGTACCGGCGGGAGGCCTTCTCCAGAACATGGCGCATCTGGGGCCGCATGCTTTTGGCCGGCCTGCTGCCCCTCCTCCTCTACGCGTACATCCCCCTCATCGGCGCGCGTGTGGGCTCCCTGGATGGCACGTACGTGAACACCTGGACCGGTTTCTGGAACTGGGTCCTGGCCCGCGCCTACCGGGTCTTCCTCACGGGCAACCCGTTCCACGTGCACCGGACATGGCGGGATTACGTCCAACTGTTAGGGCAGGAAGTGGGATGGCCCGCGCTGGGGGTGGTGCTCCTGGGATTGTACTACGGCGCACGCAAGGGAGGGGCCTTTGTTTGGGGTTTGTGGATCGGGCTGGTCTTGCACATCCTCTTTGTGGTCCACTACAAAGTCATGGACATCCAAGTCTTCCTCCTGCCGGTGACCCTCCTCCTCCTCTTCGCCCTTGCCTGGGGCGTGCGCTCACTGGAGGATTGGGGAAGACAATGGCCCCGGTGGGCCCGGACCGCGCTTATGGTGGGAGTGGCCCTGGCCCTTTTCCTCCTCCCCCTGCGGGACGCGTGGCGGTCGTGGGAGGTGCGGGATCGTTCGGATGACTGGGAAGTCTACGATTGGGGCGCGGACATCATGGCCCAGCCCATGCCGGAAGGGAGCGCGATAGTGGGCATCCTGGGGGAGACCACCCTCGTCCGCTACTTCCGGGATGTGTTGGGCATTCGGCGAGATGTGGTGACAGTGCCGGCCGACGGGGAAGCCGAACGTCTGGAAGCTGTGGCCCATGGCCTGGCCCAAGGGCAGACCGTCTTCATCACCCGGCCCTTGCCCGGCGCGCCGGAGCGCTATGCCCTGGACGCGTTGGGACCGCTGGTTCAGGTTTCCCCCAAGGGCGCGGATGGCCGTCCACAACCCACCCATCCTCTTTCCCACCCCATGATTCCGTCCATTGCCCTGGCCGGCTACGATGTGCAACGCCTCGCCCGGCACAACGGACAGCTGGTGCGGGTGACCCTCTACTGGGATACTCTGCGTCGGCCCCGGGAGGAATACAAAATCTCGGCCCGGTTGGTCCGGGAGGACGGGACAGTGTTGCGCTCGGTGGATGATGTGCCCGTGCACAACACCTATCCCACGCCCTACTGGTCTCCTGGGGAACGGGTGGTAGATGTGTATGACCTGCCCTGGGCCGCGGGGGGCACGCACGTCCTCATCGTCCTCTACCGGGCGCGGGATGTGCAAGAGGTCGCGCGGGTGGAATTCCCCTTGCCTTGAGGGATCACCGGCTCTTGTCCACGACCCCCAGGAGATATCGGTGGTGGGCCCAGACGGCTTTGACCTGCCAGGGGAGGGGGGCCCGTTCCAGCCAGGTGTAGCGCATGACCCGTTGGTAGAGTTCCGGGTCCTTGCCCAGGTAATAGTCCATGGTGGACCAGTGCCATCCTTCGCCGCTGAAGCGGTCGGTCAGGGCTTTGGAGCGGATGCCCAGCCGTCGGAGCACTTCCTGAGCCGGCATGACCGTATCGGGCCAGGGGGGGACATCCAGGACGCCTTCCTCCACAATGCGGACCCCCGCGTCCTCCAGGATGCGGCGGACCCGGCCCATGTGCGTCCACCCTTCGTCCACGTGTTGGAAGAAGTCCTTATCCAGGAACCAGCGACGGAGCCAATAGCCCACCTGCCATCGGTTGGGCATGGCCACGAACACGACACGCCGGCTCACCCGGACCAACTCCCGGAGGAGGGCTTCGGGGTTGGGGAGGAACCACAGGCCGGCCCATTCCCACGCGAGGTCGAACGAGTCATCGCGGAAGGGAAGCGCGTGCCAATCCCGGGTGTAAACCAGGTGAACGGGGAGGTCCAACAGCTGCCAGATGCGTTGCACCCCTTGCACGCGTCGGGGCTCATCGTCGACCAGGGTGACCCGACAGCCGTCCTGGGCCAGGGCAACGCTGTTGATGCCCGAGACCCCGGCCATCCCAAAGAGCGGCGCTTCCAAGACCGTGTGGATCCCGTACTCTTCCCGCACGCGGCGGAGGAAGTCGTTCAGGACGAACCGTTCGTAGACCAGCCCAAGTCCTTCATCAAAATGGTGTAAGTAATATTCCCACGTGTCAACAATGGCCACTGAACATTCCTTTGGGCGAGAATCGTGGAGGCCCGGACCGGACGTTGGCTTGGCTGCCCGTCGGGCCCATCGCGGCGGAGGCGTTCACTCCTTGCGGGACGCCCCAGTCTCGCCCCCCTTCTCCCCCGGGAGATTGGGGAGAGGCCCTTTCCGCAGAGCCAACGTCACGTGTTGAGTTTTGTCAGTCCCTCGGGACCCCTGCTAAAATATAATACCTGCTCACCCGTTGACGGCCAAAGTGGGGCGCTTCTGAAAATGGGAAGACGGGTCCGAGCACCTGACACACATCGTTGAGAGGATCACCGGTTGTCCATCGTTCTCTCCTCAACCGGGGAGAACGGTTTTGTGAGGGGGGCGAAGTCTGTCGCCTTTCCCGAATACCCAATACCCCAACCACAGGTCCCGATGATAGCGCAAATTCGCAGACGAACATATAGCACATTTGTGACCTTTGTGTTCCTTCTTCTCATCCTGAGTGGATGCAAGACACCGCGCGTGTCCCGGGCCTCCTTCATCTCCCGCCTGGCCCAAACGACCGTGCTGGTCAAAGTCTCCTGCCCCTCGGGGAAGGGGAGTCAAGGGAGCGGTGTCATCGTCTCCCCGGATGGCTATGTGCTCACCGCCTTCCACGTGGTGGAAAGCGTGGTGCGGGAGGAGGGATGTGTCATCACCTTGGGCCAGAGCAAACGGCTGAACAACCCGCCGACCCATCTCTACGTGGCCCGGTTGGGCATGTACGACGCACCCATGGACGTGGCCACCCTTCACGTCGTGGGCGACAAATCCGGTCAGCCCCTCACCCATGCCCTGCCCGCGGCCACCCTGGCCGAATCCACCCCCCTCATCGGCGAGACCATCCACATCTTGGGGTATCCCAGCCTGACGGAGAACCTCCTGGCCTATGACCATGACACCATCATCGCGGAGGGAAAGTGCGATACCCCGGAGACGTGCTGGCTTCTGACCGAAGCTTTTGCCAGCTGGGGGAGCAGCGGCGGTCCCGCGTTCAACGATCGGGGGGAGCTCATCGGCTTGGCCACGGGGGATAAAAGCATGACGTGGAAGGGCCGCACCCATCGTCTCACCGCGGTGCGTCCTCTGCCCCCTCTGCGTCCCTTCCTCGCCAAAGCCCTCACCCCACCCTCTCCTGCGGAGAATACAAGCTCGCCTTCCGGGGAGGCCGAAGAGCACCCCTTGCGGGTTCTCCAGGTGCGTGTGGTGGGGCCGCTGGGCGTGAACTGGCGTCGGGAACCCAGCACGGCCAAGGGGCGACAAACCATCATTCGGGTGTTGAAGAAGGGGGAGCATTTGAACGTCATCCTGCCGGGGCAACAGCGAGGATGGTGGGCCACCGCGGATGACCGGGGTCGCATGGGCTGGGTGAAGGAGCGCACGAACCAATTGACTTTGGTCGAGCCGCACATGACGGAGATGCCCTCCCCCCTTGCCGAAGGGAAAAAGGCCGTGGTCACCTGCCTGACCGATTCCCCCTGTATTGCCCTCGCGTACACGCCCGGCTACCAGGGGAACGATGCGGAGGACATTCTCGCCTACCTGAGTGGTGGGACCCAGGTGACCATTGTTGAGCCGGGCGTGTGGGTCGAGGACACATTGTGGTGGCACGTGAGGACCGACACCGCAGACGGGTGGATGCCGGAGGTGACGAAAGAAGGGTATCGTCTTCTCAGCCCCACCGGGCCGTAACGTTCTGGGATCGTTGGGTGTTATAAGGTAGTGGGAAGCGGGCTCACGGGCTGTCTGCTATCCCAACGCTCTTTCCTGGAGAATTGTTTGGTGGGCGACCACGTTTCGTCGTCCACCACCAACTAATATCACACGGAGGAGGAGAACCACGATGGGACTTTTTGACGGGAAAAAGGGGATTGTGTTCGGCGTCGCGAACAAGTACAGCATTGCCTGGGGCATAGCCAAAGTTCTGGCCGAAGAAGGAGCCGATGTGGGGCTTTCCTACGCGATGCCCGCGCTCGAGCGTCGGGTGCGCCCTTTGGCCGAGCAGATCAACGCACGGTATTTGGTCAAGTGTGATGTGCAGAATGATGAGGAGATCGAGGCCGCGTTCGAGAAGGCCAAGGAGGTCTTTGGCACTATTGACTTCCTGGTCCACGCGATCGCGTACGCCAAACGGGAGGACTTGGACGGCTTGTTTGTGGACACTTCTCGGGATGGATTTCACTTGGCCATGGACATCAGTGTGTACAGCCTGGTGGCCCTTACGCGGGCGGCCGCACCCCTCATGCCGAACGGGGGGAGCATTGTGACCATGACCTACTACGGCTCGGAGAAGGTCGCACCCCGCTACAACGTCATGGGCGTGGCCAAGGCCGCCCTGGAGGCCAGTGTGCGTTATCTGGCATACGACTTGGGCCCGAAGGGCATCCGGGTGAACGCGATTTCCGCGGGTCCCATCAAGACTCTTTCGGCAGCCGGGGTTTCGGGGTTCAAGAAGTTGTACCAGTATTTCCCCAAAGTGGCTCCCCTGCGCAAGCACGTGACTCAGGAGGATATCGGGCACACCGCGGCCTTCCTCCTCTCCGATTGGGCCCGGGGAATCACGGGTGAGGTCATTTACGTGGATTCAGGGTATAATATCCTAGGTCTGACCGCACCTTTGGAGGAAATTTAGAGGGAAGAAGTAACGATTGACGATTAACGATTAAGAGGGTTGGCTGAAGGACGAAGTCGGCTGGGATGGGCGAAGAGAGCCTAACTCATAACGAGTAACGAGTAAAGGGGCGGGAGGCCATCATAGGCCGTGGGTAGCGATGCTCGGCCTATATAGAGCCCCCAGAGGGGGCTTCCCAAATTTAGCCCGGGGGTTCAGCCCCGGGCGAGCGGGCATGACCACACATCGCCGTTCAGGAACAGTAGGGCACACGGCCGTGCGCCTGTTTAGTACGGGGCGACGAAGGAGAAATCCGGCCTACCCCTCTTAATCGTTAATCGTTACTCGTTACTCGTTAATCCACGACCCGTCCGCCGCGGATGTAATGGTCGCCCGCCTGGGGCGTTTGTCCAAAATCCAGGTTTGTCCAACGTTCAGATGAGATTGTGGGGCCGATTATGGGGGAACGGGTAACAGCGGATTTGGCAGATACGGAGGACATTGAGACCTTAGTCGCCGGGTTACCCGCGGAGTTGAGGACCAGCCTCCAGCCTAATTTCTACACTAAGGAGGATTTGGCCCTCATCTGCCGCACCTACCACTTTGCCCGCGAAGCCCACGCGGGTCAAAAGCGGAAGTCGGGTGAGGAGTACATCACCCACCCCGTCGCGGTGGCCGCGATCCTGGCTAAACTGGGCATGGACGCGGAAACCTTGGCCGCGGCCTTGCTTCACGATGTGGTCGAGGATACCGGCTTCACCTTGGATGACATCCGCGCGGAGTTCGGCGACGCGATCGCCGCGCTGGTGGACGGTGTGACCAAACTCCAAGTGGTGGACAACCTGCCCCAAACGCGGGCCCGGCGGGACCGGGAAAACGCGGAATCCCTGCGCAAGATGTTCCTCGCCATGATCAACGACATCCGCGTCGTCCTCATCAAACTCGCGGACCGACTCCACAACATGCGAACCCTCGGTTCCATGCCCCCTGAACGTCAGCGGGCCATTGCCCAGGAAACCCTGGAGATCTTCGCACCCCTGGCCAACCGGCTGGGCATTTGGCAGCTGAAGTGGGAGCTGGAGGACCTCTCCTTCCGCTACCTGAACCCGGAGAAATACCAGGAGATCGCGTCCAAACTGGCCCAAAAACGGAGTCAGCGGGAAAAGTACATCCAACGGGTCGTCTCCATTCTCAAGGAGGAATTGGCAAAAGCCGGCATCCAGGCAGAGGTCTACGGTCGCCCCAAGCACATCTACAGCATCTGGCGTAAAATGCAGCGCAAAGGGGTGGATGTGGACCAGATCTACGATGTGTTGGCCGTGCGTGTGTTGGTGGACACGGTCCCTCAGTGCTACCAGGCCTTGGGCGTGGTCCACCAGCTGTGGACGCCCATTCCCCACGAGTTTGACGATTACATTGCCCGACCCAAGGACAACTTGTACAAATCCCTCCACACCGCGGTCATCGGGCCGGAAGGGATCTCCCTGGAAGTGCAGATCCGCACGTATGAGATGCACCGCCACGCGGAATACGGCATCGCGGCTCACTGGCGCTACAAGGAGCCCGGCGTCAAGACGGACATGAGCTTTGACAACAAAATCGCGTGGATCCGCCAGCTCATCGAGTGGCGCCAGGAGCTCACCGACCCCACGGAGTTCGTGGATTCCCTGAAGACCGATGTGTTCCAGGACCGAGTGTACGTGTTCACGCCCAAGGGGGATATCATCGATCTTCCCGCGGGCTCCACGCCCATTGACTTCGCCTACCACATCCACACGGAGATCGGTCATCGCTGTCGAGGGGCACGGGTCAACGGTCGCATCGTCCCCCTCAACTACCAGCTGCAGAGCGGGGAACAGGTGGAGATCATCACGGCCAAGCAGGGGGGCCCCAGTCGGGATTGGTTGAACCCTCACTTGGGTTATGTGCGGACGGCTCGAGCGCGCAATAAGATCCGTCAGTGGTTCCGGCGCCAGAATCGGGAGAAGGCCATCCAGGAAGGACGGGCTCTCCTGGAGAAGGAGTTGAAACGCCTGGGACATGAGAACGCGTCCTTTGAGCACATTGCCAAGCTGATGAAATTCGACAAAGTGGAGGATCTCCTCGCGGCCATTGGCTATGGGGACGTGAACACGCAGCAGATCGCGAACCGCCTTCTCCAGGAGGAGCAAACCCAGCGCCAACAGCGGGAGTTGGAGGAATCTCTCCGCGAGACGCCGTCCACCCTCAACACAATTCCCGATTTGGACCAGGTTATGGCCGGCGGGGAGTTGGGACTGCTCATCAGCCTGGCCCGTTGTTGCAACCCGGTGCCCGGGGACCCGATTGTGGGGTACATCACCCGCGGACGGGGGATTACCATTCACCGCCAGGATTGCCCCAACATCCGCAACGCGGACAGGGATCGGCTCATTGAGGTCACATGGGGGCCGCCCCAGCGGGCCGCATATCCTGTACGCATTCGCGTTCGGGCGTTCGACCGGCCTGGGCTCCTGCGCGACATTTCCACTGTTGTCTCGGATGAGGGGATTAATATCCTAGACGCGTACACCAAGACTTATCCCAAACGCCACACCGCGGAGGTTTTGGCCACGTTGGAGATCACGGACACGGAACAGCTCAGCCGTGTGTTGAGCAAGTTGGAGCGGTTGCCCAATGTCATTGAGGTGTACCGCGAGCGGTTCTGAGCTCATGGGGGTAAGGAGTAACGATTGACGATTAACGATTAAGGGGAACGGGCCGGGAATCGCCATACACGGCCGACGATGGTGGCCCAATGAATGGGCCCGCTGACCAGAAAGCACTCCTGCGGGGCGTGAGCGTGGGCGTCCGGCCGGCGTATTCCCGTCCCGAAGGGATAATTCCTGTGGGCGCATAGCCATGCGCCCCTATCGTTCGTGGACGGCGATGTGTGGTCGTGTCCCATCGCCCGGGGCTGAACCCCCGGGCTAAATTCGGGGAAGCCCCCTTCGGGGGCTCTGAATGGACGCATGACCGGCCGAGCATCGCCACAAACGAGCCGAGATGGGCGCTCCCGCCCTTTTACTCGTTACTCGTTATGCGTTAGACCTCACCCATCCCGGCCGACCTCGCCCTCCACCCAACCCCTTAATCGTTACTCTGACTACCCGACAGTTTTATCTGAAGTACGGGACAAGACGTATCCAGATAGGTTTTCCTAGGCTCAGACGACGCATCAACGTGTCAGAACCAATACGGAACACGCTCAAGTCCCGACGGT
>JAADDB010000135.1 GCA_013154135.1 Chloroflexota bacterium | reverse complement strand
CCAACGGGGATCGGCCCCGTAGAAGCGAGCAACCCGGCGCAGGCGCCGGAAGACATTGGCCACATGCGCGCCGAAAATCCCCCGATACGTGTGGGTTTCATCCACCACAATGTACTGCAAGCCCTGCCAAAAGGTACTCCATCGGGGATGATAGGGCAACAGGCCCATGTGCAGCATGTCCGGATTGGTGATGAGCACCCGGGCCTGCTTCCGGATGCGGGCCCGCTCGGCCGGAGGGGTGTCCCCATCGTACACTCCCACCCACCGTTCCCCTCCGACAGCCCGCAACAAGCGCGCCAGATGCCGGTACTGATCCTGGGCCAGGGCTTTGGTGGGGAAGAGGTAGATCACCCGCGCGGTGGGGTCGGACAGGAGGGTGTGGAGGGTGGCCAGGTGGTAGATGAGACTCTTGCCCGACGCGGTGGCGGTGACGACCATGGTGTGTTCCCCGCGCAGGAGGTGGGTCAAGGCCTGGCTTTGGTGGGTGTAGAGGTCCCGGATGCCCTGGGCTTCGATCACGGCCCGCGCGCGGGGATGGAGGGCGTCTGGCCAAGGAGCGTACCGGGCAGGTTGCGGCGGCTCCTCGTGCCAGGCCGTCACCCGACGCCTGAAACGTTCATCCTGTTGGAGTTCTTCCAGCGCTGTGCGGAGGGACATGGGCGACAGAAATCCTTCAAAAGGCTTTGCTGGCAGAGGGCGAGAACACGGGGCCCCAGCCACCAGAAGCTATGGGCTAACGAGTAACGAGTAACGAGTAAAATGGGTATCGAGTCAATCAGACGGGACTTTGGACAAACAACTACGGGCGCATCATTCGATGATCCGTTCGTGTCGGTTCGGGTTTCCCGCGCCGTCAAGGTCGTTTGTCCCGGTCCAGTGCCGGATGACAAAGGCATGACCCAACGCGCGAAAACGGCCCCAGTCCGACCACTCCGGCGGGACATGATACAAGGTCTGGGTGATCTGAGGCAAGGCAGCCCAGGGGACCCAACGGAACTCGGCTATCTCCTCACTCTCATCCTGGGGCCTCACGTCCAGGGAGGGCACACGAACCCAATAGGCATAGGAAGCGAAGGGCACCTGCCGGTCCCCGTGCCGGATATCGTAAGCCAGCACGCCGATGAGCCGTTTGGCCTCCGGCAGCAACCCGGTCTCCTCCTCCAGCTCCCGCACAAGGGCTTCCTCCACGCCTTCGCCTGTGCGAATGCCCCCGGTAGGCAGGCGAAACGCACCCCGGGGGTAGAAACGCTTTGTGTGGACGAGAACCCGGTCATCGGGACCCTGGACGAGGAGGAGCACCTCCGCCCGCCTCTCCTTGCCGATGGGCGTCCGGGCTTTGGCAAAGAAGAGAGGGCCCACGTCCAAGGAAACCCTTTCCAGGGGAAAGGCACCGTATTGCTCCCGCAGGGCTGTGAGTTCCTTCGGGTCGATGGCTGTTGCGTATCTCATAGGCGTTGTCCCTCGGGGTTGAGTAAAAAGTAACGATTGACGATCACGTCTTCTACGTCCAGCGCTGATGGGTACATCCGTCCGTCAATCGGAGTGCCACTGTTCCACATTCCACGTGACCGGTTCAAAGGGCAAGAGGTGGAGGCCCTGCCACGACGCACGCCACGCGGTGAAACGCGGTCGCGGGAACAAGGGCAACACCGGCACATCCTGTCCAAAGAGCGTCTGATGGCGCAGGTAGTAGGGCGCCCGGACATCGGGCAAGAGGTGAGCTGTGGCCTGGTAGATGGCAAGGGACGCGTCGGCATCGGCCCAACCGGAGATGTTGCCCCCGCGCCAGCCGTTCTCCGCGGAAGGGATTTGGGAGGGGTACACGCGCTCATCCCCGGGCTCACACTCGCGGCCCGCATCCGCCGCGTACAGGTGCCCATTCCCCTGACGACAGATGGTGTTGCCCACCCAGAGGAACCGCCCGTCGGGGTCCGGGCCGGGGAGCCAGGAGAAGAGGGCCAGGTCGAACGCGCGATGGCGTATCCGGGAATCCTCCGCCCACAGCCGGTCGGAGGGGAGGGATTCCACCTGCACCCGGATGCCCAAGGCCGCGAGCTGGCGGACGAGCTGGTGGGTCACCTCACGAAGCAGCGGATCGTCGGACACCGTCACCAATGTGGGTTGAAAGCGCGTGCCCTCCGGGATCTGCCACGGCAACCCATCCCACCCGGTTCCCTGAACCCCATGGGCTTCCAACACCCCATCCCCATCCTCGTCCCGCCACCCGACTTCGGCCAGGAGTTCCCGGCCGCGGGAGATGTCCGGGGCCGGGGCGGTCAACGCGGGCACGGCCTCGAAGGCCCAGAGCCTGTCGGGCAGCCAGGAGCGCATGGGCTGCGCCAGACCATGGGTGGCCGTGCAAGCCATCTCTTCTCGGTTCAGCGCCAGGAGCACGGCCTCGCGCACGCGCACATCCGCGAAGTAGGGGATGCGCTCTTCCGCGGGCCAGGTGTTGAAATCCACATGCGTCCAGGCCGGACCTACCACGTAGTCCGTGTGCACCACGCCTTCCTCGCGGGCCTCTTCCAACGTGGGCCACATGTCCACGGAAAGGAGGGATGGGGCTAGCACGTCACACGTCCCGCTCAACAGGGCAATAAGGGGGTCCCGGGTGGACGGGAGGGCCCGCACGGTCAGGTGGGGGATGGTCGGTTGGGGGTGAAAGTGGGGGTTGGGTTCGAATTCCAGCACCGTCCCTTCTTCCCCACCGACCAGACGATAGGGGCCGTAGGAGAAGGGTGCCCGCGCTTGGGACGGGGGGACGTGGCTGGGGTGAGGGCCAAACACATACGTCATGTAGAGGGGCGTCATCAGCCCATCGCGCAGGACCACGGTGAACGTGTGGTCATCGACCACTGTCACGCGGGCCACATCCTGAGCCATGGCCTGCACGCGCGGCGTGCCCTGTCCCTCGCAGGCGGCCTGCCACGCGGCCACGAAATCCTCCGGCCGCACCCGCGTGCCATCCTCCCAGAAGAGGTCGGGACGTAATCGATATGTGATCTCCACATGTCCGTCCGGCCCCTCCTCTCCCACCAACCGAGCATCCTGGTTGGCCAATGTGGGAACCCGCTGGAACACTTGGGTGAAAGGTTGTTCGTAAGTCTCCCAGCCGACGAGCACGCGTCCGGTGAGGAGGGAGATGGCCTGGGCATCCTCGTCGGACGCGGCCAACGGATCCAGGGAGGTGGGGAGATGGGAGAGGCAGAGGGTCAGGTGGTCGGCCGTGTTGGGCGCGACCGTCACCACCCGGGTCACCACGTGGGTTACAACGACGGTGCGCTCCACCACCCGGGTCACCTCACGCGGGACCGGGGTCGGCGGAACGGCTTTCCGACAAGCGACTAGCAGGCCTAAGGCCACAAGCAACAAGACGACGAAACGTGTCCAGCGATGCACAAGCGTCCTCGATGCGGGTTTAGTGGACGATGCGAGCAACGATTAGATTCGACCGCTTCAGCAGGCGGATTCCCAGCTGTCCTCTCATGAATGTGCGTCCCCTCTGTTTTCGATAGTATCTCGGCGGCGGACGGGTCCGCACCCCGGCGGGGTGCCGGTGTTCTCGCCCCGTGCATAGAGAGAGTTTTGTGTGCGTGGTGGGCGGGCTTCGCCCGCCCACCACGCACACAAAACAGTTCGCCGGGGGAAGAGAAATCCACGAAGGCTTCGCTCGGACGCCTCTTCCCGTTGAGCATCATCTGTGCCGAGCTCGTACAATACGCTGTCGTACCCCCGGCAGGACGAGCCATGGAGTAACGAGTAATGAGCAACGATTGAGGATTAAAGGGCTGGATACCAGGCTGGCGAGAGAAAGTCCCCGTTGGCGGCGGACGGGTCCGCACCTCCGCGGGACGCTCATGCCCTCGCCACGCACCAAAAATCGTTCTCTGTGAGGACAATCAGCCAGCCCACTTACTCGTTACTCGTTACGGAATAGATAAGTCAACCGGGTTCTCTACGCATCGTTCACGTCAAAGTACAAGGACCTTGATATGTCGGTCAGTCAGGCCCCTCAATGTGGATTGACAGGTTCAACAACGGCGAGTACTATGATGGCGTGTCCTTCCAAAAGATTCTAACACCTTGTCCGGTCATAAGTTACGCCACAATTTTTGTGGATCTCACCCTAAGAGAAGGGGAGCGGGCTGTACCTGGTCTCCAGTCGCACACAACTTCTTGGTATGGGCGAGAACGTGGAAACTCCGCCGGAGGACGGCCCTGTCCACCATCCAGGTGCTATCAATCAAGTCTGGCCATCAATCAGCCTTACCCTACGGGGAATGAGGAGGGGATGCCTTGGACGAACACATAGCTCGTAAAGCCGACCACATTCGCATCAACCTGGAGAAAGATGTCCAATTCCCCCACTTGACGACAGGCCTGGAACGTTATCGTCTGGTGCACCAAGCCCTTCCCGAACTCAACTTGACGGAAGTGGATTTGAGCACCAAGTTGTTTGGTAAGACCCTCCAGGCCCCTTTGCTCATCTCTTCCATGACCGGAGGAACCCCAGAAGCGGGCCGCATCAACCGGGCACTGGCCCAGGCAGCTCAGCAGGCGGGCATTGCCATGGGCCTGGGTTCCCAACGGGTCGCTCTCGAACATCCCGAGCAGGCCTCGACCTTCTACGTGCGGGACGTGGCTCCGGATATCCTCCTCTTTGCCAACCTGGGCGCGGTTCAACTCAACTACGGGTACACCGTGGAACACTGCCGAAAAGCGGTGGAGATGGCGGAGGCCGACGCGCTCATCCTTCACCTGAATCCCTTGCAAGAAGCCCTCCAGCCGGACGGGAACTGGAATTGGAGTGGGCTTCTGCGCAAGATAGAACAGGTGGCCCGGGTACTGGAGGTCCCGGTGGTCGTCAAAGAGGTGGGGTGGGGTATCTCCGGCAAGGTGGCCCGTCAATTGTTGGATGCCGGCGTCGCGGCCATTGATGTGGCCGGAGCCGGGGGAACGTCATGGAGCGAAGTGGAGTACCACCGAGCCCCCGATGAGCGCTGGCGGCGCCTGGCAAGAGCGTTCGCGGATTGGGGTATCCCCACAGCTGAGAGCCTGCGTGAGGTGAAAGCAGTGGTCGGCCCTTGGCTTCCTGTCATCGCTTCCGGGGGCATCCGTACGGGTGTAGACGCGGTAAAAGCCCTCGCGTTGGGGGCCCACCTGGTGGGCATGGCCGCTCCTTTTCTCAAAGCAGCGGTCCGCGGCCCAGAAGCGGTGGAGGAGGAAATTCGCTTCATTGTGGAAGAAATGCGTATTGCCATGTTCGCCACCGGAGCCGGCACATTAGCAGAACTGCGGGAGTCGGGTCACATTGAACCCCGGCCGTAGCCAAGCCTGTCCCCGCCAAGACGCGAGGGATGCATAACGGGTGAGGGGAGTCGGCTGAAGGAGAAAATGGGCCTACCCGGGAATAACGAGGGAATACGTTGGCGGAGGCCCGACCCGTGCCCCGCAAGGACACTTCATGTCCAGCGGGCCAATAAGCCCGTTCGCCCGTAACGCGCCGTAGGTGGCAATTTTCAGCCCTACTCATTACCCGTTACGAACACGGGATTATTCCCCCAATGGGGGCTTTCTCTCACCGACCTGACAATCATCCCCGTAATCATCAATCGTTACTCATTACAAACACAACCCGTCGCTGCCAAAAGATGGTCAGTTTCGACAAATCCATCAGATCCAGCTTTTCTCTACCGGGAGGGAAAATATGGAAAGCTTGCGTTATTTCACCGCTTCGGATGTTCCCCCAGATGCGCTGCAAGATGAACGTATTGCCGTTATTGGGTACGGTCATTTAGGACGCTCTATGGCGTTGAATCTACGCGATGCAGGTTATGAGCCCGTAATAGGCAATATCAAAGATGGCTACGCGAACAAAGCACGCTCAGAGGGATTCACCGTCCTCCCCATTGCTCAAGCCGTTGCCCAATCCACGCTGGCCTTCGTCCTCCTGCCCGACGAAGTAATACCCGACATCTTCCCCCAGGAAATCGCACCAGCCCTGGTCCCCAACGCGGGCGTAGTTTTCGCGTCCGGCTATGCCGTCGCGTATGATCTCATCACCCTACCACCGCGAGTGGACGCCCTCATGCTGGCCCCTCGCATGGGAGGAGAGGAAATCCGGCGCCGCTTCGCTCAGGGCGAGGGTTTCATCGCGTTCCTCGATGTCATGCAAGACGCCAGCGGCCGAGGTTGGGAGCGGCTGTTGGGCTTGGCCCACGCGGTGGGGGCCTTGCGCCCCCTATCCTTCGCCCTACCCGCTCACCAGGAAGCAGATTTAGACCTTTTCATCGAGCAGACATTGGGGGCTCTCATCGGTCTGGCCATTATGAGCTTGTTCTCCTTAGGTGTGGAAAAAGGCCTTCCCCCAGAAGCCCTGGTCCTGGAAATGTACATGTCGGGGGAAATGGAGGAGGTCTTCCGTGCGTTCCGAGAGGAGGGCTTCACCCACTCCGCGTACAAACACGGGGCCATGGCCATGTACAGCGGATATTTGCGCTTGATGGAATTCATGCGCACCGGCCTTCCTCAAGAATTTCGTCGCATCTGGGAAGAAATCCACAGTGGCCGCTTCGCCCGCACATACCAGGAACATCTCCGGCACGATAAGACCCTCATGGAGATGGCCCGCTCCCTGGCCGATGGCCATCATCCTTTGGGAGAGGCAGAAGATCGCTTGCGGGCCCTCCTCCAATCCTTTCAGGAGCAAACCCCATGACGTGCGTTGCGGTTACCGGAGCCGCAGGGTACATCGGCCGAGTGCTACTCCCCCGGTTGGAGGCTTTCCCCACCGTGGAGCGCATAGTCGCTCTAGACCAAAAACCTCCACCGGGTTCAATGGCTACACGTAAAACCCTCTTCTTTCAACAAGATGTCCGTACGCCCAACCTCGAAACTCTTCTTCGAGAACACAGATGTACCACCCTCATTCACCTCGCTTTCATCGTCCAAGCCCTACATGATGTGCGTACCATGTACGAGATCAACGTCCACGGGTCGGCTCACGTATTTCGCAGTGCAGCCCGCGCGGGAGTTCACCACATCATCAACATGTCCAGTTACACGGTCTACGGCGCCCGGCCGGACAATCCCATTCCCCTAACAGAAGAAGCCCCTTTACGACCGAACCGGGGTCACCACTACGCTCACCACAAAGTCGCGGTCGAACGTATAGGCAACCAAATCGCTTCTCTACATCCCCAACTGTGTATAACCCATCTAAGGGGCGCGGTGGTTGTGGGCCCGCGTTGCACGAACAGCCTGGGCAAAGCATTACGCGGAGCTCCCTTCCTCCCTGTGTTCTGGCGTTCCCCCTCCCATCTCCAGCTGATTCACGAGGACGATCTGGTCGAGGCTATCCTGGCAGCTTACCGCCACCCGGTCAGTGGTCCGTTCAACGTGGGAGGACGGGGCGGACTACCGTGGGGGGAAATTGTGAGGTTGGCCGGCAGGCGTGGAATCCCTCTGCCCGCTCCTGTGTGGACAAGCATCATCGGGCTGGGCTGGTATTTACACCTGCCTGGAACCAGCAGTCCGGGGGAATTGGGCCTCCTGCGCTATCCCCTGGAAGTGGACTGGAGGAAGGCGCAGCGCACATGGGGCTGGGAACCCCAATACACCACCGCCCAGGCTGTACACAGTCTCGTCCACGGGAATGAACGAGAGACGGAAAAGAGATAGACTTTGCCCAGACAGCCCTACAAGGCAAACGCGAGGCAAGTCCAGAATACAAGGTAAAAGGCCACAAAGCCTTTTTATACCGAAGTACAGCTTGTCATTAGCACATCTCTTACCCTTTAATCCCACTTGTCAATGCGATACCCCGAATAATTCGCCTTCGGAAGAGGATGAAAAGCACTAATGCAGGAAGTGAAGCAAGAGTGGCACCGGCCATGAGTAGGCCATAATCCAAGTCGCGTGCACCATGAAGCATTTTTAAGCCGATGGGCAAAGTTAATTTCTCTGGCGCCTGGAGAGCAATCAGGGACCAAAAGAACTCATTCCAGGAAAAGATAAAAATATAAAGCCCCATGGCGACTAAAGCAGCAACCGAGTTGGGTAACACGATACGAATCAGAATGCCTAAGTGAGAACATCCATCAATGCGAGCTGCATCTTCCAAATCTCGTGGGAAATTGACAAAGAATTGACGCAAAAGAAATACACCGATGGGCATGGCAGCAATGGGAAGGATTACAGATAAGTAGGAATTCAAAAGCTTCAATTTATTCATCAAGAAAAACAATGGCACCGCGTTGACCTGCCAGGGAAGTAACATGGAAGAGATAAATATGATGAAAAGCACATTACGTCCAGGCCAGCGCATGCGAGCAAAGGAGTAGGCTGCAGGGATAGAGAGAAAAAGGGAAAGTATGGTCGCTCCACCTGCCACAATAAAACTGTTAAATACCCAACGTAAAAATGGCCACCCTTCAAGAACTTGGTGGACATGTTGCAGCGTGAAATGACTGGGAATCCAGCGGGGTGGCAGGGTGAAAATTTCGGAGTCGGGTTTGAAGGCCGTCACAATCATCCACCATATAGGAATGAGCCAGAAGATGCTGAACAACAATAACCCCCAAAACAAACCGTGTTGTTTCACAGCATGTTTAATCCGTTTCCTAGCTTTGTGGTATCGTATTGACTGCAGCATAGAAATAGTTGATTGTAGTGACATTGTTCACTTCTCCCCTAATTCAGATCCTAGACCAAAAAATCGCAAGCCAACCAAAGTTACTAGGAAAATCAGCAAAAATAACACAAAACCGATAGCAGCAGCATATCCCATTTCAAAAAATTGCCACCCAGCTTCATAAAGGTAAAGAGCCAACACATCTGAAGCCCGTCCCGGACCGCCAGCTGTCATAATAAGTACCTGCCCTAATACCCGAAACGAAGAAATAGCCGTCAAAACAAAAGCGAAGAGCAAAGCTGGTTTTAGCAAAGGGAGCAAAATGCGAAAAACGAACGTCCAGGGCGGGACGCCATCTAATTTGGCTAACTCATACACTGTTTCCGGGATATCCTCCATCGCCGCGCGAAAAACCACCATACGATATCCGGCCAACCACCAAGCCGTAGCCCCCGCAATCGCTGGCAACGCCCATGTTGGATCGTTCAAAAATACAGGAGGCCTCAGCCCAAGGCCACGTAAGTATGCGAGCACTAACCCAAAGTCCGGATCTAAAAGCCATCGCCAAATGATACTGACAATTGCCACATTTAATAGATATGGCCAAAACAACGTAGATTCTACAATACCAATGCCTTTGTGCCCTGTGAGGCCAAACAGTGCCAAAGCAAAGAGCAAACCTAAGGCTAGAATCATCGGTAACGTGAGACCCGCGAACCAGAATGTGTTTTTCAATGCATTCCAAAACCGATCATCACGCAAAAGATGTGCGTAGTTCCCTACGCCAACAAATTCTGAGCCCAACAAGGGCTGCCAGCGGAAGAGACTAATATAGAACCCATAGATAACAGGCCAGGCCTGAAACACCCCCCACACCCCCGCAAATGGAAGGACAAAAAGGATACCTTTAACGGTCTCCCCTTTGAGTATTTTCCGATATTTTGACGTAATCCCGGCCATGATTTAACCTCGCATGGAACATAGAAGCCGTACGTTGGCTGATAATTGACCGTTAGCGGCGAGATAATACGACATTACGCGTCGTTCATCCCAGACCAAAAAGGAGTCTGATCTCCCCTTTGCCCTTCTTCCAGCCTGCAAACTTTGTCCAAAGGGCAGTTCCATGATGTAATCAAGAGGCTAAG
>JAADDB010000133.1 GCA_013154135.1 Chloroflexota bacterium | reverse complement strand
ATCGTCACTATCGGTGGACACAACCGGTAGGGGCGGGGCTCAGACCCGCCCCTACCAACCTGGCACGGGGCGAGAACGTCGGAACCCCGCGGAGGTGCGGACCCGTCCGCCGCCAAGGGACTACGAAGTTTGTCAGCCGACCATAATTGGACGTTGGACAAAACGTGGCAACCCAAAAGAGAGGGAAAGGGATAGGTCTTCCCTTTTTCCCCATCTCTGAGGCAAACTGTTTTTGTGGGGGCGGGCTGGGCGAAGCCCGGCCCGCCCCCACAAAAACTCTCTATGCACGGGGCGAAAACGCCGGGGCCCCGCCGAGGCGCGGCCCCGTCCGCCGCCAACGGGGACTTTCTCTCGCCAGCTCGGTATGGAAGGGCTATCCCAGCATCCAGCCTTTTAATCGTCAATCGTTACTTATCACTCGTTAGACCCTGGCCCAGGAACTGGGGTTTTGTCGCGCCCTCAGCCCAATGCTCGGTAAATCTGGACCAGGCCGCGGGCACTGGCATCCCAGGAGAATTTGGCGGCCTGCGCGTAGCCTTTTTCCCGCAGGCGTTCTCGCAACGTGGCATCGGAGAGGAGGCGAGCCAGAGCCTGGGCCCAGCCTTCCACGTCTTCCGCAGGGAGCAGGATCCCCGCGTCCCCCACGACTTCGGGGAGGGAGGAGTTGTCCGCACTGATGACCGGGGTGCCACAGGCCATGGCTTCCAGCGGGGGAAAGCCGAATCCCTCGTAAAAGCTGGGATAGGCAAAGACGTCGGCCAGGGAGTAGAGGGCCGGCAGGTGTTCGTCCGCGACAAAGCCGGGAAAGTGGATCTCCTCTCGGTAGGGGGATTGTTCCGCGGCACGGAAGATGGGCCCATAGAGCCATCCCTTTCCTCCCGCAATGACTAGGTGGTGGGGCTGGTGGGTCTGGGCTTTGAAGCGGTTGAACGCGGCGATGAGCCCGGGGAAGTTCTTCCGGGGTTCCAGACGGCTGACGCTCAGGATGAACCGGGATGGGAGCCGGTATTGTCGACGCACGTGCTCCAGAACTTCCGGATCCTCCACGGGCCGAAAGCGCGGTGAGATGCCCGGATAGAGCACGCGTACCTTCTCCGGCGGGGTATCCCAAAAGCGGATGAGGTCACGGCGTGTGCTCTCCGAATCGGCCAACACCAGATGGGCCCGCCGTACGGACCGGGGAACCGCACCGCGCAGGTAGAATTCAAGCCCCGGCACCGCGTACTGCGGATAGACGAGAAAGGAGAGGTCGTGGACCGTGACGATTCCCGGGGTCCTGCGCAGGGCCGGGAGAACAAAGTCAGGGGAGTGGAAGAGACGCCCTCGGCCGATGAGAAAGTCCATGGGGAAGGGCACACGCAACCTCTGCCAGAGAATGATGGCCTCCCGTTCGCTGAGGAACAACCTGCGCACGGGGAAGGGCCAATGTGGGGGCGGCGCGGGGGCATCCCGCGGGACAACCAGGTGGATGGGGATGTCCGGCGGGTTCTTGGCGAGCGCGTCGATAAGCCCCCGGGTGTAACGTCCGATGCCCGCGTGCTGCTTCAGGGCTGCGGTCGCGTCGATGAAAATGGGGAGAGGTTCTCCGGCCATGGTCACAGCCCCCGATAGGTGATCAGCCGGTTCGCTCCGAAATTCCAGAAAAGCGCGATGATGTTCGCGGTGGCTTTGGCCAAGTTGACCGACAAGGCCGGACCCAGGAAGTGGCTGTAAATGTACGCATCACTCCCCAGGAACACCATCTGATTGATGAAGTAGCCGATGACGTAGACGCCGAAGAAAGTGACCAGTTGACTGTGCACGGCCCGGCTCCGGGACTCGGGAAAGGTCCAATGGCGGTTCCAAATGAAGTTGTTCAGCACGCCCAGGGAGAAAGACCCCGTGTTAGCCCAGAACTTGGACCATCCCAGGACGAAGTGGAAGAAATTGAGGAAGAAAAAGTCGATGAACGCACCACTCAGGCCCACCGTGGCAAATTTGAGGAAGCGCTTCACCTCCTTCGGAGGGATAGGCAAACGGTAAAGCCAAGGTTCGATGTGGTTTCGCACATTTTCGTACAGAGAAACACCAAGCACCCGCTTCACGGACACCTCTCAAAACTGGTTACTCGTTCATCCTTACGCATCCGTCGCCCTCGGGCAGGAGATGAGGCCATGCCCCGGCGCCCCCGACATCCTCACCCGTCCCCTGTGGCCCACGGACCGGTCAACAACGCGATCAGGACGGCCACGTACAGGTACATGCCGTGCACGTAGAGGTTATCGAAAAGATTGTGGACGGTCAAATGAACAAGACCCCCTAGCGCTCCCACCAAAATGGCCCGTTCCCTCCCCCGCACGCGCGGTAAAGTGCCCAGCGCGTGGAGGAAAATCCACAGCCACATGAGCACATAAGCCCCCAGGCCAATCAGCCCACTCTCCGCCAACACATGGAGTACCATATTGTGGGCGTGGCCCAGCGGCTCCTTCCAGCCCGGCATCCGATAGGTCTCATACGCGATGGGGTAATTTCCCACTCCCACTCCGGTGAGGGGGTGGTCCCGCCACATCGCGTACGCGGCCCACCAGTGGGCCATCCGTTCCACTAGGGCAAAATTGGCCCCCGTCACCGGAATAGCCCGGAGTTCTACCGGCCGGAGGAAGAGGGTCCAATCCTCCAGCCCCTGAAAGCGCTGGCTGAGGGCCGCGGGCATGATCCCTAAAAGCCCCAACACTACACCGGCCATGAGCAGGAAGAGAAGGACCGCGCTGATGGCCGCGGCCCGTCGGGAACGGAGCGCGAAAACCGTCCCCACGGCCGCGACCATGCCCAACCACCCCCCACGCGACCAGGAAGCCAGCAGTCCCAAACCGATCACCCCCGCGGCCACGGGATAGAAAAGCAGCCCCCCCCATGTGCGCACCGGAATCCGGGCCCGGTCCCGCAGGTGGTGTAAGAGCTCCCCCCAATCGTGGAGTCCCACGCTTAAGGCGAGGGGGAGGACCAAGCCCAGGTAGCCCGCGTAGGGGTTGGGCTGAGCAAACGTGCCGTACGCGCGCAAGAATCGTCCCAGGATGAGGAACCCCGGCGGGCCGATGCGCAGGAAGAACTGGCCCAACCCGACCAAGGCCTCCAAACTCGCGGCCAGGACAAGGGAAGTGACGACGAGCTCCCGCACGCGCTTGCCGGTCCGTTCCACCCAAAGGGCGGTGAGGGTGAGGTAGAAGAGGAGGATTTCCAGCCATTTGACGAATTCGGGAAAGGCGGCCCTTAAACTCCACGCGTCCTTCATGCTGAGGAGCAGGGCCCCCACATACAGGAGCAAAGGCCAGGTCAGCGGGGCAGGATACCAGGGAAAGCGGCGATGGGCCCACCCTCGGAGCAGTACCAGGCCGACGAGGAGCGCGAGGAGGAGGTCGGCTGTGCCCACGGCGAATCCGCCCATGGGCAGGGTGGGGCCGAAAGGAACCGCGAGCGCGATCGCGGGCAGGAGCACCGGCGGCCAGATGAGGGCTGTGGCCAGGAGAAGACTCCCCCCGATCAGGGCCACGGCCCGCGTCAGGGGGAGCCGATATGTGAGCCAGAGGATGACCAGCCCCACTCCCGCCCAGGCCAGGAGTGTCCACCGGTCCTGAAGGCGCTTCCAGGGCTTTATCTCGTCATTCCGATGCGTCACGTTGCTCCTCGGAATCCGCTTCCTCCAACAAGTTCTGCAAGTAAGGTGGACGCTTTATCCGTTGCTTGTAGTCAGGGATGAGCCGTTCGTACGGCTCGGTCATAAGGGGGGAGGAGATGAGAAAGTCCGCGGTGGAGCGGTTGGACGCGGTAGGGATGTTGTAGAGCACCGCGATGCGCAAGAGGGCTTTCACATCCGGGTCGTGGGGCTGGGGTTCCATGGGATCCCAAAAGAAGATGAGGAAGTCGATTTCCCCTTCCGCGATCAACGCGCCCATCTGCTGATCGCCCCCCAGAGGGCCACTCTTCAGACGGATGACCTCCAGCCCCGTCTCCCGTTGGATGAGCGCACCGGTGGTCCCGGTGGCGTAGAGCACGTGTTGCTCCAGCGTGCCCTGGTTGAACCGGACCCATTCCAGCAGGTCCTGTTTGCGGCCGTCGTGGGCGATAAGGCCGATGTGCTTGCGAGTCCGTAGGGGGATGCGTGTGTAATCAGTCATGGATGGGATGTCCTTCCTCCAATAGGGTGGTGACATCTTCTTGGTTGGGGACCACGCAGATGAAGACGAAGGGTTCATCGCCCACGGTCGCGTACCAGTGGGGCACGCCCGCGGGGATGTAAACCACGTTCCCCGGTCCGACCTGGTAAACCTCATCGCCGATGCCAATGCGGGCATGGCCGGACAGGACGTACTGTTCGTGTTCCACCCGGTTGGTGTGTTTGGGCATGAAGCCCCCCGGAGCGATGGTGAAACGGCGCATGGCAAAGTGGGGCGCTTCCTCCGGCCCAATGAGCACTTGCTTGTGGACCCCGCGTCCTGCGGTGATGGGTTCAGCAGGGACGTGATCTGCGTGTTTGACGCCCATAGGATACCTCCTTGTTCCGCTGATGCCCCGTGACATGCAACAGGGATCAGCCCGTTTGTATGTGGTTTATGGAAGTCTTCCCCGGAACGAACTGGGCACGAGGGGAGGACGTGGCGCCCCGCGGGGGCACGGACCCGGCCGCGGTGGGGGCTTGCGCACTTGGTCCTTCGTGTCGCCTATTTTCAATCCAGGTATTTGCCCACGAGCAACTTCAGCCGTTCCTTGGTTTCCGGGGGGATCTTGTCCGGGGCGGTGATGATGGCGTTGGCCAACGCGTTGCGGTAAGGACTGGGCGGCGCGTCTTTCAGCCGCCGGACCGCGTTGATGACCGCTTGTTTGGCCAGAGCCGCGTTTTGGTGCAGACGTCGGATGACCACATCCACGGTGACGGGTTCTTCCTCCTCATGCCACACGTCATAATCGGTCACGTGGGCCATGATCGCGTAACTCATTTCCGCCTCGCGGGCGAGGAAGGCTTCGGGTATCGCGGTCATGCCGATGATGTCCACACCCCATTGGCGGAAGATGCGGCTTTCCCCCTTGGTGCTGAAACGGGGGCCTTCGATGATGATGAACGTGCCCCCTTTGTGCACGTGGGCCCCTGTTTCCCGAACGGCTTCGTATAGGACATCGGAAAGATAGGGGCACATGGGGTCGGCCACGTTCACATGGGCCACCAGGCCGTTGCCGAAAAAGGTTTGGGGCGTGCGCCGGGTGCGGTCGAACAGTTGGTCGGGGATGACGATATGCCCGGGCTCGATGTGTTCTTTCATGGACCCGCACGCGGAGATGGCGATGAGGTATTCCACTCCCAACTTCTTGAACCCCCAGATATTGGCACGGCTGTTCAGCTCGTGGGGCATGATGTAATGGCCCCGGCCATGCCGTGCCAGGAAAGCCACACGCACGCCTTCCAGGGTTCCGATGACATAATTGTCCGAAGGAGGACCAAAGGGGGTGTCGATGTGGACTTCCTCCACGTCCTGGAGCTCCTCCATCTGATACACGCCGGTCCCGCCGATAACGCCGATACGGATGGGTTCGTCCATGGGTTCCTTCCCTCCTTGAGGCATGAGGTGTCCAGTCTTATCGGGAGTTCACCAAAGGGCATTATAGTCTTGGGGAAGGAATTGGCCAATAACGAGTACGGGACTTTGGACACCCCCCTGGCTGGGGAACAAGGTTCAACAACACCTCGGCCGCGGACGGGGCCGCACCTCGGCGCGATGCCGGCGGTATCGCCCCGTGCCAAGAGAGAGTTCTGAGTGGTGGGTGGGCGAAGCCCACCCACCACTCAGAACAGTTCTCTCCGGGAAGGAGAGCAACAAACTCCTATCTCAAAAAACGGCTCCTTCCCGTTGCGTTGAATGACGTTCATCTCATCGACGCCCAAAACTTGGTAGTCCTTGGCCGCGGACGGGTCCGTACCTAGGCGGGGCTCCGACGTTCTCGCCCCGTGCATGGAGAGAGTTTTGTGTGCGTGGTGGGCGCCCACCACGCACACAAAACTGTTTTCTCCGGGGAGAAAACAAATCAACAAACTCCTACTTCTGGTCGTTGAATACTATCCCCATTGAGCTTGGTCATACCTTGGCTGCGGACGGGTCCGTACCTCCGCGGGACTCCGGCATTCTCGCCCCGTGCAAGAAGGAGTTTTGCGTGTGTGGATGGCAGGCGAAGCCCGCCGCCCACACACGCAAAACTCGGTAGTACCTCCGCCGCGGACGGGGCCGTACCTCGACGGAACGCGGATGTTCTCGTCCCATGCCGTGCCAAGAACAGTGTCCCAGGGAAGAATTCAACAGGGGCAGGCTGTCTTTCCCACGAAACTCCTCCATGGAAAGTTGACATTTCCGCGTTTTGCCGTATACTTTTCCGTGGAACCTATTCTTCACGGAGGCAAGTGGGATGTTTATCTATCGTCTGCGCATCCAAGTGTCGTTTCTGTTTACGGAGGGATCCGTGTGCCCACTTGCCGCCGGATAGTTTGTAGAGCCATGTAAAAAACGCCGGAGGCCGTGGGCACGTCCCACGGCTTTTTTGTTGGTCTGAACGCGCATAAGGCCGTGGGGATTACCCTGCGGCCTTTTTTGTTGATATGGGGTCACTAACCAGGACGGTTTGTCCCAGGTCCAGGAAGGTGCATCCCCAGAGGAGGGTGTCATGAAACCCACGCGACATGTGGTTCGCTCATACCATACAGGAACAACTTTGTGGGCCGTTGAAGTGGAGGGTGTGACGAAGACGTTCTCCTTGAACGAATCGGGCTCCCTCGTGCAACGGCTGCGAGGACGTGCCCAGAGCCGCACTGTACACGCGCTGCGCGCGGTCTCCTTCACCATTCGTCCACGGGAGATCTTCGGTGTCCTGGGCCCCAACGGCTCAGGCAAAAGCACTCTCATCCGTATCCTCAGCACCCTCATCATTCCCGATGAGGGACAAGCCCGGGTGTTCGGCCATGATGTGGTGCGCGAGGACCTGGCCGTCAAACGCCTCATCAACCGGGTCTCGGTGGAGGCCGCGTTCTTCAAGAAGCTGAGCCCTGTGGAGAACTTGCTGTACGGGGCCCGACTTTACGGGTTGAGCGGTCGCGAGGCTCGGGAGCGGATTTACGCCATCCTCCGGCGACTCGGTGTGCGGGAGAGTTCCTACACTCGCCCCATGGAAGAGATGTCCCGCGGCATGCAACAGAAGGTGGCCATCGCACGCGCGTTCCTCACCTCCCCGGTCCTCCTGCTCCTGGATGAACCCACCACCGGGCTCGACCCCCGGTCCAAACGGGAAGTCCAGGCGCTGGTGCGGGAGCTACGCGAGACGCACGACGCGACCATCATCCTCACCACCCACGACATGAACGAGGCCGAAGCCCTGTGCGACCGCATCGCCATTCTGGATGAAGGCCGTATTGTGGCTCTGGACACGCCGGAAGCGCTCAAAGCGCGCGTCGCACGCCCGGGCGTGGTTCCCACCATGGAGGATGTGTTCCTGGCGCTTACCGGCAAACAGCTGAATGATCGGGGGGACGTGCTGTCCCCTGCGACTTCGACTCGTTAGGAGGACATCATGTGGGCCACACTACAACATGAACTGCGCGCATCCTACGCGTTTGTGGAACGCAATATCCACTTGGTGAGACGGTACATGGGGTGGGAGATGGTCTGGTTCACCTATTCCCTGGCCACAACCCTCTCCATTGCTTACATCGGAAAAGCCATGGAGTACATCGGCCATGCAGAGGTGGACACCGATTATCTGGTTCTGTACCTGGTCATCGGCACCCTAGTATGGCGGTTCTTGGCCTTCCTGTTCCACGACATCAGTGAAATGGTGCAATGGGAACGGTGGGAAGGCACCATCGAGTACACCCTCATGGCGCCCATCCACCGGATCACCCAGATGCTCGGCCAGACGTTTTTCGCCGTGCTGCACGGAGCCGTGTTCACATCTGCCATTGCTCTGGCCATCATCCTCCTGTTCGACATCTCCCTGACCCGCTCCAACGTGTTCGGCGCGGTGCTGGTTCTCTTCGCGGGCAGTCTTTCCTTTATTGGAATGGGGATCATGGCCAGCATCTTACCCCTTCTCTTCCCAGAACGGGGTGTGCAGATGACGAACGTGGCCGAGGCTCTGTTGCTCCTGTTCTCGGGCATCTACTATCCCATCCACGTGTTGCCCAAGTGGATGCAGCTCATCGCACGGGTGAGCCCGGCCACTTATGTGCTCCAAGGGATGCGGGCGACCCTGCTGCAGGGCGCTTCCACCCGTTCCATCCTCCCCGTGGTCGGATTGCTCATCCTGTGGGGATTCGGTATGATCGGTGGGGGATTGTGGGCCTTCCGCAGGGCAGAACTGTACGCCAAGCGCACAGGACGCCTGAAGCGGAATGGGTAAGGGACGAAGACCTGGCTCGGCCGGAAGAACTCCACAAGAGCCCGGCGGCAGATCCGGCCGCCGTCCACATCCTCTCCCGGCAGAAAAGAGTTCCGGGGTGTGACGGGCGTTGGCGACCCGTCACACCCCCGCGCAAGATCGTTCTCCCGGGGAGGATGGGCGGGGCTTCTTCCCGTGGAGCCAAGGCAGATAAGAGGTTGGCCGGCTACTCATTCCCCCAAAATCCCTTTGGAGGAAAACCCATGGTTCTGTACGATGTGACCTTGCCCCTTGACGCAACCCTTCCTGTGTGGCCGGGGGATCCTCCCATCCGGGTGGAGAAAGTGGTCACGCCGGGCCCGGGGAACCCTTTTACCGTGTCCCAAATGCAGATGAGCGTCCACGCCGGCACCCACGTGGACGCGCCTTCCCACATTCTGGCCGGAGGGCAGGATGTGGACGCACTCCCATTGGACGTTCTCATCGGCCCGGCCCTGGTGGTGGACGCTCGCGGGGTGGCCCGTCTCTCCGCGGAGGTCCTTTCCCAATTGGCCATCCCGCGCGGCGTTGACCGAGTGCTCTTCCTCACAGACAACACCCGTCTGTGGTCGGAGCGACCCTGGCGCTTTCACACCGATTTTGTGGGCATCACCGAGGATGGCGCGCGTTGGCTGGTGGAAAGGGGAGTGCGTCTGGTGGGTGTGGACTACCTCTCCGTGGCCCCTTACGGCGAGGAAGAGGGAACCCATCGGGTGCTCCTTACCGCGGGGGTCGTGATCATCGAAGGCCTATACCTGGTCCACGTCCCCCCGGGCATCTACGAACTCCTCTGTCTTCCTTTGAAGCTGGTCCATGCAGAAGCAGCGCCCGCTCGGGTTCTGTTGAAGGGGTGAACTCTCGTTACCACCACGTGGTTACTTTCGTGCGATGAGCCCGAAGGCCTGGCGGGCAGGGTGCACGCGGTGGAATCCCGCTTCGTGTAGACGCCGGGTGACGCTGCGGGTGACGTTGCGGGCCATCTTCCCTTCCGGGTTGCCCACGTAGTGAAACACCCTCCCCCGAGGCCGGAGAACCCGGTGCATCTCCCGATAAAAAGCCAGGCCGTACAACTCCCCCGCGAGGCTGAACATGGGGGGATCGTGCACGATCACGGAGAAGTGCTCATCGGGGAGAGCGGCGATGAGCTCGGCCACGTCCCCTTGGACGACCTGAATGCGGGGTGAGGTGAACAGGGGCTCGGACCAGGGATTTTCCCGGGCCAGGGCAATGACCGCGGGGTCCAACTCCACCGTCAACACCCATTCCGCCTCTCGCGCGGCTGCGATGGCCGTGTACCCCAAGCCCATACACGTATCTAACACCCGGCCTCGCGGGCGCGCTGCCCGTACTTTCGCCATCGTATCCCGCCAGGGGTCTGTACCCTGAATCCTGTGCATG
>JAADDB010000138.1 GCA_013154135.1 Chloroflexota bacterium | reverse complement strand
CGAACCATGTCGTGGTCTTCCTTTCATGCGTGCCACAACGAGTGAGGGAAAGGGGCATCCCCACCAGGCCACAGCTTTACCGAAGAGATGGTGGATGCCCGGACGATACAGCACAACTTCTGTGCGGGTCCGACATGTTTGGCCCAGGCGGGGAAAGAGTGTTTCGTGCGTGGTGGGGCCGTTTGTCCAACGTCCGGTAAACTATGGGGCCACCGGTTTTAGCCGGTGGCCCCATCTGGCACCCCCGAGAGGATTTGAACCTCTGACCTCCTGGTCCGCAACCAGGTGCTCTATCCACTGAGCTACGGGGGCTCGTGATAACAGGCGGGGAGGGTGGGATTCGAACCCACGGTGGAGGTTTCTGCCCCCACAACCGCTTAGCAGGCGGCCCCGTTCAACCACTCCGGCACCTCCCCGAACTGTGGCATTGTAAATGTACGTTAGGCGGAGGGAGAGGGATTCGAACCCCCGGGGCATAACGCCCTGCGGTTTTCAAGACCGCCGCCTTCGTCCACTCGGCCATCCCTCCACGGGGTCGTCACTCTCCACTACGCACGCTTGAGTATACCGGATGCTCGCGGAAAAGTCAAATTCTCGGGATTTGATTGACCGGCGAAGCTCGGTAGCCCCCTGGCGACGGACGAGTCCCCCTTTCCGCATTATGCTTATGGTTCACTGTCCGCGCAAGAGGGCAACGTGTACTTGGAAACGGTCTGGGCTTCGAAGTCCACCACATATAGAGCATGATTGGACACGGCAATGCCCTGGCCCCCATCGTCGTCCCCCTGAGGGGCGAGGGGGATAGACCCCACCCAACGGCGTTCCCGGGTATCCACGATTAACAGACGATCCGCGAAGGGATCGACCGCGTAGAGCCAGCGGCCGTTGGGTGAAAGCGCCAGGCCCACGGGGCGTCCGGGGACGGGGATACGCGCGAGGACGCGTGAGGCCGCGTCGTCGATGACGACGATTTCCTGGGGATCGCGGTTGCTCGCGTACACCAAGCGTCGTGCTTCATCGGCCGTCACGGCCACCGTCCCCCAGCCCACACCCGGCACATTCACTTGCACCGCGCCTTGGAAGAGGAGCCGTGTCATGTCCCCACCCACCAAGGGCACGTACACGCTCCCCCCCACATGTCCGAGGAGAGCCGGTTTCTCGCCCACAGGCACCCGCCGGAGGATCTCGCCCGTGGTCGCGTTGTAAACACTCACATCCCAAGAAGCGTAATTACTCACATACAGGGTATTGTCCACCAAGGTCGCGCCCCAAGGCAACCATCCGGTTGGCCAAAGGCCCACGACCCGGCCTGTAGGTCGCTCGAACACCGCGACTTGACTCGAGTTCCGGTTGACCAGATATACCCGCTGAGAACTGGCCACAATCGCGTTCGCTCCCGAACCAGGACTATCCCACAAGGCCACCGTGTCCAGCGACCGAGCGTCCAACACGGCCACATCCCCGCCGTCCACCAAGCCCACGAACACCCGGTCCCCTTCCACTGCCAGGGAATGGGGATGGCTGCCCACATACACGCGCTTTTGGAACACCGGCGTACACGCGACGCCAGGCGTCCACGGCGTAGGAGTCGGCGTTGGTGTGGGCGTCCACGTGGCCGTCGGCCATCGCGTCGGCGTTGGTGTGGGTGTCCACGTAGCCGTTGGCCGCCGTGTTGGCGTGAAGGTGGGCGTCCATGTAGCCGTCGGCCGCCGGGTCGGCGTAAAGGTGGGCGTCCACGTGGCCGTCGGCCGCCGCGTTGGCGTGAAGGTGGGCGTCCACGTGGCCGTCGCGGGCCGGGTTGGGGTGTGCGTCCATGTCGGCGTGGGAGTAGCCGGCGGCGGTGACGTGGGTGTCGGCCGAGGCGTGAATGTCCGCGTCGGAGTGGGCGAACGGGTCGGCGTCGCCGTGGGTGTAGGCGTGGACGTCGGTCGTGGGGTGGAAGTCCACGTGGGTGTGGCTGTAGGACGTGGGGTCGGCGTGGGCGTCCATGTGGCCGTCGCGGGTCGGGTCGGCGTGGGCGAAGGGCCGGGTGTGGGCGCCCATTCATAGTCCCCCCACACATTGGAAACGAACACGGGATGGACGATGCCCACGGCGAATGTGTAACGCCAGCCGTATTCCGCGCCCCGCTTGGGCGAAACGCGCACATAGTACGTACCGGAACGTGGAGCACACCACCGCATCAACGACCACCGCACGGTCGGGTCCGCGTTGTCATTGGAGAGGAGCATGTGCAAATTCACATCGTAGAGAGCAAGAACCGTGTCCACCCATACAGCCGGGGTGGCTGTGTAAAAGAGATAACATGTCCCGCCCCGCACGGTAATCCGGAACCAATCCTCATCGTGGTACGTGTGATGGGTGTGGTTGGGACTCCGGCCGGGCACGGTGATGGTGGTGGCCTCGCGGGGGGAGTTGTCCGGTTCGTACGCGTCCCCCAGGATGACTCCGACCATCGTCTCGGTCGCATTATCCTCCTCACGCGTTTCGGGAAAGGCGGAAGACAAGGTGGCCGTGACCACTAAGGGGATATCCTCCACACGGATGGTGGGGGCTACCAACGCGTCCACCTCAATCGTGCCTCCCTCGCCCACGTTAAGGGGAGGTAACCGCCACTGGAAGGGAGGACCATCCAAGCGGATCACCCGGGTGTCGGGCGCGCTGTAAACCGGGTTGATGAAGCCGCGAAGCGGCATGCGCAAGGTGGAAATGGAGGAGAACCCCGGACCCGTGTTGCTATATTCCAGACGAAAGTGCACTGCAGAGCCAGGCGCCACCGGATGACCGGGGGACCACGAGAGCCGGAGCGTCAAATTGGCAGGCTTCAGATTCACCACCACCCGATCCGTGTTATTCGACACATTCTCCTCATGGCGCAGCGTGCTCACGGACCACTGAAGCCGAATGGGAAGGGCAGGGGGATGATAGGGATTCGTGCGCAACACCACTCGCACCGTCACCCGTTCGTGAGGGGCCAGATTGCCCACATCAAATGCCAGGGGAGATGTACTGACCGGTTCCAAGGGGGCCTCCCCCTTGTGCGCCATAACGAACTCCACCCCGCTGGGCAACGTAGTGGTGATGCGGACGGCCGTGGCAGGAGCCGGTCCGGTATTTCGGACCGTCACCAGGATGGAGAAGTTATCCCCCAGGGAAGGAGGCGATGAAGGGCCTTCCCCCTGCACGTTCACATCCGGGGCAAAGGAGCGCAAACGCAACGCGGGATCGCCCAACAGGCCATACGTGTCCAGCAAATCGTGGAAGAACCCGCCCGCGTCCCCCGTGTACAACGTCATCTTCCCGGCCAACGTGGTCGCGCCCAGGATGTACACATCCTCGTGGAACAGAGCCCGGTAAAATCCCCGATGCAGGAAGTCGTGGCCGTGAGCCACGCCCAACCCCGTAGGAGACCAGGACGCGACGGCCCCTTTCCCATCCGCGCGCACAACCGTTTCCCCCAGCGCGCTGAACCCTGCCGCGTGGAAATACCCTTCCAGACAGGTCATAGGGAGCATCACCGGGGTACGCACGCCGTTCTGCAACATCCCGACCGTCTGGGTGCTGAACAACACCTCGGCAGCCCACCAGGGGATCGTCGCGTGGCCCACGTAGTTGAAGAGAAATGCCCCCTGGTCAAACGCGGCTTTGATAGCGTCACGCGTTTCAATGATGTTTGAGTAATTCACCCCCAGGTAGATCTTCGCCACCGAATAGTAGGGGGGCACTAGCTGGTCGGCCACCCGATCGGAAAGCTCCGCGAAATTCCCGGCCTGATCCGCGTTGTCGGCCACGAACACAATGCGCCGCAACCAATCCTCGGTCGAGCGGTGGGTCTCGTACTCCATGACCTTATCCACCATGGCCTGGGCCTCGGCCATGGTGTTCACCGGCATACGGCCCAAGAGCATGTCGGGCAAGGGATCATCGCCGCTGATGGTGACAAAACGGTTATCTGCAGCCGTTTCGCCCAGAAAGGGGTCCACCATGCGGAGAAGGGGCGGGATCAAGGTGGGTGTGTTCGTGCCTTCGTAGTTCTTGAAGTCGTACGTCCCGTCCCCCATCAACAAAACATACACCGGCGCGGGCCGTTCCCAGTGTTCATAGGCATAGGCGAGAAAATCGCGGATAGCCTCCGCGGACATCAGCCCCCCGTTGAACTCATCGTACACATCCTGGACATCCACCAACGCGACCCGATATCCTTGGGAGGCGCGATACTCCGCCAGACGGGTTGCCGCGTCCCACACATCATGGTGGGCGATGAGGATGTAGTCCGCGGCATGGTTGGGATCTCGCCACGCGGAAGGGGCGTCCTCGTACACACGGATGGGAGAGAGCATGCCCTCGGCCGGTCCTGCCCAGAAATGGTGTTCCCCGTGGAGGGAGAGACCGGCCTGGAGGAGGTATGTCCCGCCGCCGGCCGGAGCCGTCGGTGCCAGGAGGTGGCGGGGAGTCGTGGGATCTGTCACGTCGAACAAATTCACCATGGGATGCCGAAAGCCGGTGAGCGTCACCCGAACTTGGCTGTTTCCCTCCAACGTGAAGGCCAAACGCTCTTCCCGTACCTCGAAACAGCGGGGGTAGAAGATGTCGAACCAGTTCACGTACCCCACATCCTCGCGGGCCCCTGTGTCTCCCACTGCCTCAATGCGCAACACGTTGCCGTGCTCTTGCAGGATGGACGCGTCAAACGTCAGGGGCTCGGACCAGGCGGAAACCCCATCCCAATACGCTTCGCCCACCATGGTATCGTTGATGTAGAAACGCACATGGTGGTCGGGATTCACCTGGAAGTAGGAAGACGTGCCCTGCAAGTTAGGCACCAGGGTGGCCGTGCCCTCGGAAACCACGCAGGGCGCGTCAAAGGTGAACTCCCGCACAGGACGACTGGTAGGACGGCCCACGCTGAAATAGATCCAGAACCAATGGTCAGCCCCTTCAACCTTGGGCACATCGCTCAAGTAGACGTGGTTCTCTTCCAAGTGCAGGTGGGACCAGAACGCGGTCACTTCCGAAGAACTGGGGTTAGGAGTGGCAGGTTCCCCGGTCATCCGGCGACCGCGCGTGTCATCCGCCCACAGCCAATAGACGTTGGTGTCCGTGTAACGGGATTGGACTTGCTGGCCGTAGAAGATAATGGCGTCCTCCCCGTCCAAACGCCCATCCTCCTCGCCCGGGACCCAAATGGCGATCTCCTCATCGCCCACGCGCATGTGAATGTTCCGCGCGTCCACCTGGTCAACGGGAAACCCCGCGCGCTGGAGCGTAGTCCGATCCAGACGGTAGATACCGGCTTCCTGGATTTCCACCTTGAAAAGGCGGGGAGAGCCCGTGGCAGGGGCTGTCACTACCCCCGGGGTACGCGATAGAATCGGCTGCCGGAGAAGGGGATCATGTTCTCCCGTGCGCCACTGTCGGGCTTCCTGGTAGTTGAGCAGAGTGGCCCGGTACACGTCCTCAAAGGGGCCCCCATCATCGCGGGTTGGCGCCACCCGAGGCCGTCCGCGAAACGCGATGTGGATCTCCAACTCTTGGGCCACGCGAATACGTCGGCCGGTTTGCTCCACCTGGACGGGCGTGATGTGCAGTCGGACGACCCGCTGATCGCGCACGTAGCCCGGGGTGTCCAACCGGGCCCAATGCGCCGGATGCCATCCATCGGGGGAGCATGGGGAGGAGTCGTCACACACGGAAACCTGGTCGGGCCAGACCTCTTCAACGCCTTGGTAGCGCAACGGCGTATCCACAGAGAGCGGGTCCTCCAAGTCCTCACGGGGAAGAGGGCGGGTGTACGGAGCGGGCAAAGGCGGATGGGGAATCCCTTCGACGGTAACGGCCCGAACCCGAACGGAAAGGGAGAGGTCCACGTCGGACGGGATGCCCAGGAGCACACTCCGGTGGGGTATTTGAGGATGTCCCGGCTGGCCTAAGGGCTCATAGCCCGGGATGGAGAGGCGCACGAACGCGTGTCCTCCCCGCACGACTTCTTCCACCTGGGGACGTGGGATGCGCACGCGCAGGGTGATACCCGTGTCATCGCTCTGGAGCAGTTCCAGGGTGGGCGAAGAGGGTGGGGGGGCATTGGCCTGCAGGGAGGAGGGGAGGCTGAGAAGCGCGCTCAGGATGAGCAGAAGCCAGACCGCGCGCAAGAAACCGCGGTACCCCTGCCCCTGTTGTTCACGTAGGGAGTATAACCGCCTATGAAATTGCTGCAACATGTTCGATTGGGGGAACCTCGTCTTTGGAATCGCCTATGCCAAAACATGCGTTTCTGATGCCCGCCTCTTTATGTAAGGACGACTTTTCCAGTAAAAGGTTACCATGGCTCCCGGGAGATGGACAAAAATAGGTCAAAGGTCCTAGGGCCGGTCGGCCCCAGGACCACCACTGTCCGTAACCCGCGCCTGCATTACTCGCTGGGCAAACTCTCTCCCCGGGCATTATTCCACACCCGCACCCCCGTCCGCCACGCCATACGGAATCCCAACCCCAAGGGATAGAAGACCAGGTTGATAGCCCGGTCGACGATGTTGAAAACGCGCACCATCACGGCAAGGGGTCTTTGGAGAACCCGTTGCAGGAAGGGGGAGTGGGCATAGACTAGCACCAACACCAGCGTCACCGCGTTGATGGCAAAACGGGTGAGCTCGTGGAACTCGATGTGCAGGAACTCGCTGAGCAAGAACTCAATGCCTATGTTCAAAATGAGGAGGTAGGCCGCTGTTTCCAGGATGGGCTCCTTTTCAATCCAAGCCGCGAAGAGCTGGGCCGCGACGCGCATCAACAGCATGCCCAACGCGACCCCCAAGAGGACGATGTACAAATCCCGGGAAAGGGCCACCGCGGCCACCACATTGTCCAGGCTGAAAGCCATGTCCATGAGAATGGTGGCCAAGACAACCCCCCAAAAGCCCCGACGGCGTTTGGGGATCATCACATCCTCGGGGAGCTCCTCCTCAGGTGGGGCGCCCAGGTGCTCCACTGCCAGTTTGATAAGGTACAGAGCGCCTAGAAATTGAAGCCACGGATTTTCGATAACGTAGCTGGCCATGACCAGCATCAAAGCTCGGCCCGCGTACGCGCCAAAGAGCCCGACACGTAACGCGGCCGTCCGTTGAGGCCCCAAAATCGGGTCGACCAATCGGCCCAGGGGGCGCAATAACCTGGGCCACGGAATCGGCTGGTCATCGGGCAGAACCGAGACCAACGCGCCCAACACAGCCGCATTGTCAAAGGACAGAATGCCTTCCAAGAAGATCAACTGGAGTACAATCGTTACAAAACGCAGGTCCAAGGTGAAGGGTAGATCTGCCACGGTGGTTTTGCCTCACAGGTCAAGAGGATTTAGAATTGTAGGCGTCCGGTGGCACGCACGATTTTCTGTTGATAATCGGTCACATACTCAAATAACCGTTCTTGCAGCGCGTGCCAATCGGAGCTTTGGAGGATCTGTTGGAGGGTGTCCAGGTCTTGGGCCACCACGTAGGTGACGATCTGAGGTGCATCACCGTAAACGGTGTACAACACCTCGACCGTGCGTAACCCCAAGCGCGTGAGGCCAGGAGCGAGTTCTTGGACGACAAACTCGAAATACTGCTGCTCCTTGCCGGGTTTGATGTTCCAACTCATAATAAGTTTGACCATGGACACGCCCCATCCTCCTGCCAACACGTTGGGGGATTCGGCAACCAAAACCCTCAAAAATCGCACCTACCCGTGAGGGTGGGCTATCTATTACGACGCCTAAGGATACCAAAGAGTGATGCAAAGGACAAACCATCGCGGCCACATGTACATCCAAGCTCTGAAAATCCTCCTGCTCCTCACCGTACTGCTGGGCGATCTGTGGCTCCCCGGGAAGGTCTGGGCAGCCCCTCTCACAGAAGAGGGGGAGTCGACGCCCATCGTAGGGCTCATCCCCCGTCCTATCTCCCCGGAGCCCGACACGCCCGTCGAACTCTCCGCGTTCACGGTGGACGCCACATACGACGCGAATCACCCCGACATCATGCACATGGTCGTCCGCGTGAAGTTGCACAACACCAGCCGGACCGAAACTCACGCCGTGACTTTGGACGTGAGAGGCTATACGAACCAGCACCTCCCCATCTCCCCCCTCTTGGCCACGGAGGGAAAGGACCCCGCGCGTGCAACGGTCTATCCCCATCCTTCCCTCACCCGAACTCTCCGCCCAGAGCAGCGTCTCTGGCTGACCTTTGTGTACACGGATACGGTGGGAAACGCACCGTGGGTCATGTTTGAGTATCACATCGACAAACTCCAGGCATGGCCCACCCCCGTGCGCAGCGCGAGGGTGACCATCCACAGCACGCCTCCCCTGGAACAAGGAGCTCTGCTGGAGGTGTCACCGCCCCTCTCCCGGAACAACGGGCGGGCATTGGAATGGCAGTGGGATGGACGAACGCCTTCCGAACCCCTCCGGGTTTTCTTCATCGCCCCCCATCACTGGCAGCGCATTCAACAGTTGCGTGAAGGGGTAAACCAGGGGGACGAAGAAGCGCGGCGGGAATTGGCAGAATGGCTTACCCAATGGCTCACCCAACCTGAAACGCCTCCCCCCGTCTGGCAGGCTTTTTACCCCGAAGTTGTGGCCCTCTGGACCCAAGAGGCAAGCGCCCATCCCGATGATCCCACGCCCTACCGGATCCTGGCCCAGCTCTACAGGGATCGCGCTCAGTACAGTGATAACCCGGACGCGTACCAGAGCTTGATCCTGGATGCCCTGGAGAAGGCCTGGGATCGCGGGGCCCGGGATGCCACCATTCGGGTCGCGTTGGCTAAGGCCACACGGGAACATATCCAACGCCTCCGTCGGGAAAAGAGGTGGAGCGAGGCTTTGAAACAGCTCCAGCACTTGCGAAGTATCTTGGGCCCCACAGGAGAACGGGAAATCCAACACCTGCGGGAACAGATTGCGTTGGACTGGGTGAAGGATCGGCTGGCCGTGCACGACCAGGAAGGAGTGCTCAACGCGCTCCAGGCCGGCTGGGGTGATACCATCCTCAATTACTTCCGCCCCCATCTCCCCGCGTTCCACTACGCGGATGTCCGCGTGCACACAACGCAGAACCGCCGTGAGATTACGCTCTCCGTGTTCCTGAACGAACCGACCCCACCCACCTTTGAGGAGGACTGGAACACGTGGTTGAAGACGCTGCCCACCGCCCTCCCCGAAGCAGAGATCCAGCACCACAGCCTGGGGCCCCAGCGTACGGTTACCGTCACCTTTCCCTTTGCCACGGCGTCTGATATCACGGAAGCACAACACATGTTGACCGATTCCATGCCCGATTTGCCCGAGTGGGCGCCGTTGAAGGACGCGCTGAGTCCCCAGGAACTGGTCTTCACCCGCACGCCTCGGATGTGGGGCTACCGCATGAACTGGCAGGAGACGCTTTCCCTGACGCAGGCTCGCCAGCGCTTGGATGAGGTGGCAACGGATTTACGGGTAAGTGCTCAAACGCCGTTGCCGCCGGATTTCCCCGAGATTTTGGGAGAGGTGCGGCAGGCTTTCCGGGAGCAGGATATCCGGGCCTGGCAGGCGTATCGGGACGCGTTTCACGCGGTGTACACCATCACTTGGGAGGAGGGATGGGGACCTCCTGCGGGCTCCCGGTTGGTCCTGCGGACGGGGGAGACCGGTACGTTGCATGTGGCCCGCGAGGTCGTCTATCCACGCCAGGCGTATGTGCTGGGTGGACTCCTCTTCCTCGCGTGGACCGGGCTCAGTTGGGGACTATGGCGGTGGTTGGGGGAGTGAAGGAACGATTAACGATTAATGAGTAACGATTAAAGCCCCCCCTCTTGGCCGCTAACCAAGGTCGTTTGTACACACTCCTGCACCTTAAAGAACTGTTTTGTGGGGTTGG
>JAADDB010000185.1 GCA_013154135.1 Chloroflexota bacterium | reverse complement strand
GCGGATTTGAGGAGCACCCCGGAGAGGAGCGCGCTCACCGGATAAGGGGCCTCACCGTGGCCATCGGGCAACCACGTGTGCATGGGCGCGAAGCCCGCTTTCGTCCCGTAGCCGATGAGCACAAAGAGGAAGGAGAGGATGATGAAGGGGTTATTCGTCTGCGCGTGGCTCATACTGAGGTGCTCGTTCAGCGTGGACCACTCCATGCTGGTGATATCGGGGATCGCGTTGGCCAGGAAGAGTGTCCCCAAAAGGGCGAAGATGACGCCCGTGGAAGTGATGACCGTGTACTTCCACGCGGCCTCCAGGGCCTGTCGGTCGTGGCGGAAGCCCACCAAAAAGGCCGAGGCCACAGTCGTCAACTCCACGGCAATCCACAGGAGGACCAAGTTGTCCATCAGGGGCACCAGCACCATGGTCAGGTGGAAGAAGTTGAAGAAGAGGTGGAACCGTCCCAGGCGGGTGCTCTCCTCCTCCCCGGAGGGCATATCCGTGCCCAGCAGGTGACGGTGTTGCCGCACAAAATCCAGATAGTGGCCGATGTAGAAGGAGGCCACCAGCGCGATGATGTTCACCATGAGGACGAAATAAACGCTGAGCGCGTCCACATAGATGGGGATGAGCAGCGTGAACTTCAGGGGCTCCTCGATGTTGAAGAGGAGCAGGGTGCAGACGAAGGAAATGGCGGACGCGAGAATAGTGATCCACATTTCGCCCCAGCGTTTGAACAAAAGCACGTACTTTCGCCACCGCGGGATGCCCTGGAGGTAACGGGCCACACCGCTGATGAGGGCCACGGACAACGTCGCGCCCAGGGGGGCGAGGATAAGGACGATGACGACGATTTCCAAGTCATTCCGGTCCATCGCTAACCTCTGAGTTGGGTCTGATCCCGCACTTCCAGGGATTCGGAGGCCTGCCGCAGGGAGGGCAAGACCCACAGGAGGATGGTCAACGTCAATGTCAGGTAGAAGAAAAGACTCACCGCGAAGAACACGGCCACGTTCTTCTGGCTGATGACTTTAATCGCGGCCAGGAAGAGCCCGTGTTCGGTGACCAGAAGGCCGATGACCTGGGCCAGCAGGTCCTCGTTGTTGATCATGACAAAGAGGCCGAGCATCAACAAAGCCATGGACACGGCAAAACTCGTCACCTGGACGGTGCTGCTCAGGTTAAAGGCAATGACAAAGGCCAGGGTCGTCAGCGTCGCGTCCACGATAAAAGAATATCCCGGTGGCAACCGCAAGCGCCCGTGTTCCAACCAGGTGAGTTCGGCTTCCGCGACCATGGCCCGGATCTCCCGCCACGCGGTGCGCCAGCGGAGGGCTCGGAGGTGGTGGAAGGGTTGCCATTCCTTCTCCTGGGGGGCCACCAGGGTGGCCCGGGCCAGGATGGGTTTGATGGCCAGGCTCATGGACAAGGGGAGGAACGCGACCAAGAACATGACCACGTTGGCCGAGTGCGGCGCGTTCGTAGTCGCGGGCGCGTTGGGCGTGGTGGCCGCGGTGAAGAAGACGAACACGGCCAGGATGAACGCCTGTTGTTGGTAACGGTCGATCATCGTCTTGAGCATCGGGGACGCGGAGATGTCCACCGCGAAGAAGAGCAGTATGATGGTGAACAACCCCTCTAAACTGCGCAACACGGACATAGGTGGGCTCCTTGGATAACGAGTAAAGAGCAACGATTAGGGGTGGTGCGACCGGGTGTTGCCAGGTCATTCGCGTCCATTGTCCACCTCACATCAATAAGACCGAGGTGATGGCCAGGATCAGGGCCAGGGCAAAGGGCGCGACCACCCGCTTGAGTCGGAGTTTCCCAATGTGCACCTCCAACACCCCCAACAGGACCACGAGAGTCAAAAAGATGAACCCCTCCACCCCCCAGAACCACAGCCGGGTCCAGCGGTCCACCGGGACCGGGCTGAGGATGATCGCGGACACATGGGCCAGGAAGAGGAGGAAAAACGTCAAGCGCATCGCGTTCCCCCATTCCAGGAGAAGCAACAGAGGGCCGGAATAGGAGAGCGCGGGTCCGCCTTCGGCCATTGTCAGCTCCAAATGTGTCTCCGGGCTGTCAAAGGGCAGACGTCCCCCTTCGGCCAGGAAGACAATGACCAGCGCGAAGAGGGCCAACAGCAACCCCACCTCCAAGTGCATCCCCTCCTGGCGTGTGCTGAACGAATGCACATTGCTCGTGTGATTGCGCGCGATGAGAGTGGAGAGGGCGATGAAGAACGTGGGTTCGGCCAGGGCCTGGAAGAAAAACTGGCGGCTGCTCCCCATCGCGCCGAAGGGCGCCCCCACATCGAGGACGGCCAAGGCCATCATGAACCGGGCCAGGCCCAACAAATACGCGATGAGCACCACATCCGCGCCGCTGGTCATGGACGCGGCCGACGTGGAAAAGGGCGGATGGAGATATCCCAGAACCCAATAACTGGCAAAGGCCACAATCGGCCCGAACGTGTACAAAAACGTGGCCGACTCCGGGATAACCATCCCCTTGTGGAGCAGCTTCCAGGCATCCCGGTAGGGTTGGAAGAGACTGGGACCGCGGCGCGCGAGGAGGCGGGCCTTCACCCGGTGCAGTATCCCCGGCGTCAGCGGGGATAAGAAGAAAAACGCGGCCATCCACGCCACATACTTTGCCATACTTCTGTCTCCTCACTTGACTAACGAGTAATGAGTAAGGTGGGTCACTGACGCAACAGCAGGGTGGCCAAGAGCACCACCAGGAAAGTCGCAAAGATGTAGATGAGGTACCGGCGGATATCCCCTCCTTGCACGAAATTCCCCACCCATTCCGACGTCTGGAGCGTCAGGAGGATGAGGCGATTGTACCAGCGGTTGACCAGCTCAGGGACCGCGCGAGTTTCCGTCACCCGGTAATAAGCGGGCAGAGGGTGGTCGGGCTTGATGTGTTCGGGGTCGCGGGCCATCACTTCCCAAATGAGGAAGGAGAACGCGGTGCCCGAATAGTGCATCTTGCGGGGCACAAACGGCTCCCCTCCGGCCCAGACCGTGTCCGACACACGCGCGCGGGCGAGCGCACGCCACACGATGCCCCCCACGAGCATCACCGTCCCCACCAGGAGGAGGGTGGGGATGAGGGAGATGGACGCGTGATACGCGAGCCCATCCTGTTCCGACAGGCGCACCATCAGCGTCATGCTCGTCGCGTGCACGGGCGACGGCGTCTCGGTCAGGCCCTGGATGGCCCGTTGCAGCGCGGGGAGGAGGAGGAAGGGCGCCATCCCCAAGACCACGCACAACAGCGCGAGGAGGACCATGGTGCCGTGCATGGCCCAGGACCCCCGATAGCGGCTCCGGACCGCGGCGGGGGGACCCAACAACGTCTCGCTCACGATCTTGACGAACGCCACCGCGGTGAGCGCAAACGCGGCCCCCAAAGCCAACAACGTCACCACCGTCAGCACCAACAGGGCCGGGCTGGCCACCTGGCGGAGGGCCTGTCCTCCCGCGAAAATCGTCTGCAACGTGAGCCACTCACTGACGAACCCGTTGAAGGGGGGCAGCCCCACAATGGAAAGGGCGCCCACCAGGAAGGGCACCGCGGTCCACGGGTACAACCGCAACAGCCCGCCCAACTCCTTGAACACCACCGTCCCGGTGCGGCGCTCAAAACTCCCTGTGCCCATGAAGAGGAGCGTCTTAAACGTCGCGTGGTTCACCGTGTGGTACAGAGCCGCGATCAGGGCCAGCTGAGTCAACTGGCCGAACATCACGCCCTCCTTTGTCTGATACTGGAAGAGGAGGGCGAACCCCAACCCGGCCATGATGATCCCGATGTTCTCCGCGCTGTGATAGGCTAGCGCGCGTTTCAGGTCGGGGCTGACCAGCGCGTAAAACACCGTCAGCAGGGCCGTCCCCCCGGCCAGGAGGAGCAGTATCCCGCCCCACCACCAGGCCTGAGGGGGGAAGAGCTCCAGCAACAAGCGGATCATCAAGTACACAGGGATCTTCAGCATAATAGCCGACATCATCGCATGGGTGTTGGTGGGCAATTCCGGGTGCGCGATGGGGACCCAGAAGTGGAAGGGGATCATCCCTGCGCGGATGCTCAGGCCCAAGAGGAGGAGCAGGAAGATCACCGAATCCATCCCCGTGTGAGGGACCTGAGCGCCCGTCCGGAAGAAATGTCGGTACGTGTCAAAGGAGAACACAGGAGCCTGGGCCGCGACCGTTTGAGCTCGCAGCCCCAGGAGGAGGAACGCGGTGAGGAGGAACGCGATGCTGATATGGCTGATGACCAGATACGTGCGCACGGCCACCCGGCCGGCCTCCTGCACGCGCTCGTTTCGGGTTCCCTCACTGCGGTACAGCATGAGATAACTGGAGGCCAGGGTGACCAACTCCAGGGCCAGGAGGAGCCAAAAGGCCCCGTTGACCAACAGGGTCAGGAAGAGCGCGAGGACGAAGAAATTGAACGCGCCCGCCACCCAATGGCGTCTCGGATCGCGGGCCAGCCAGCCCCAGGAATACACGGCCAGGATGAGGGTGAAGAACCCCACAATGAGGAGAAAGAGCCCGGTCAACCGGTCCGCGTAGAAATCCAGGGGGAGGAAGGGAATCACCACCTGCCCCTGGCTTGCCGCGGGCGAAGGGGTGGGCCAGATGGAAAGGCGGAGGGGCGTGGACCGGAAAAAGAGCACCTCTGCTCCCAACCACGTTCCCAGAAGCCCGCCCAGTCCCACACTGACCAAACTCACCCGGGTCAGCACGTTGAGCGCGCGGCGGGTGGGGAACCGGCGGGGGACAATCGTACCCACCACGAATCCCACCGTCAGCACGCCGAACAGGAGAGTGATAACCCAACTCGCGTCCTTCATCGGACCTCTTTCCCCATGAATTTGAGTTCAAAGCGGATCACATCCCACAGATCTTCCTGCTCACTTCGCTTGCCTAGGAGCCGTTGGAAGAGGGGGATGCCGAAAGTCAAGCGGCCGAAGCGATCCCTCTGGATGGCCTCCATCGCGTTGAGTCGCTGAATCCGGTGCTTGATGGCGTTCTTCAGCCCCTGTACCTCCAGTCCCTCCTCCTCCAGCCAAGCGTGCACGGCTTCCAGCAATTCCCCTTCCGAGGGGGGTGTGGCCTCCCGCAGGAGGAGGAGCAACATCAACTTGCTCAACCCGTCCACCCGGTCCCACAAGTACGCGAAGTGCTCGGAGAGGGGACTTCGGGGGTCGGTGATGCTGTCGATGACATCGTACACCGTGCGCCGGAGCACGTAATTCGTCTGACGGCGGTTCACATAGCTCACGATCTCGCTGCAGAGGAGTTGGATGAAATAGGGGTAACACGCGGTCTCCTCCAGAATGGCGACGACCGCGTCGTCCACGATTTGCAATGTCTGGCCGGAGGAGGTGGGCGCGTCCACATCCCACGGGTCCAGGATCAAGCGCCGGGCCGCGTCCCGTTCCAGGGGGCCCAAATCCACGATCTTGAAGACGTTGAAGAGGGGGGATTCGTAATCACTCACCTCCCGGTAGAGTCCCAGCGCGCTGGCGATGATCCAGGTGATGCGCTGCACTTGACTGATGACGTGGCGCAAGTGCGCGTAAAAGGCCTTCTCCGCGATGAGGTCCACCACATCGAACTCGTCCAAGAGGAGGACGATGTGCAATTCCGGGTGTTGTTCCAGGAGATCGCGGAGATACCGTTCGAACTGCTGGACCCCCAACGTGGGCCGGGCGAGGAAGCGGTCCAAGTAGGGCAGGGCCAATCCCCCGTCGGCCAGGGCCTGGAGGATGGTCTTGAAAAAGACGGTGGGGGTGAGCACGTCGTCCAGGCGCTCCAGACTCTGGAGGCTGAGGAAGATGGGATGGATGGTGTTCAGGTTCTCGTCCCAGGACGCGGGGATCTCAAACCGATCCCGCGCGCCCGTGCGCCGGTCCCGGTCCTCCAGCACGGCTTTGACCATGTTGAGGAGGGAGGTCTTCCCGCTCCGGCGGGCGCCCCGCACCAGGATGTTCTGAGGACGCCGGTGGGCCAGGTGGTTGAGGAGGGCTTGGAGCTCTTGGCGGCGCCCGTAGAAGAGTCGGGGTTCCTGCAGGGGCACGCCGTAGATGTAGGGGTTGGGCTTCAGGGTGAAGGGGCCCTGGTCCAGGCTCACCACCTGGATGGGGAATTCCCACGAGTGGGTGACTTTGCGCTCACTGTCCCGCGCGTGGCGGTAAGTCACGTTCAACCGGATGTGGATGTTCCTGTCCGTTTCCGGCCGGATGGTGAAGGAGAGAAGGGTTTGCTCGTGGGGCCGGATGATGGGGATGCGCTTGAGCGCGCTCTCGTCCTTCAGACGGAAATCCTCGGTGAGGACGAGGGACGCGGTGATGTCCTGGGCTTCCACCCGCCCGATGTTGCGCACTTCGAAGGTGATGTGCGCGTCCTGGTGGTGGGGCGCGGCCCGGGTGAGGAGTTGGACCACCAGGTGGGCTCCCCCCTCCAGGTCGCGGATGACCCCTTCGGTCTGCTGGATGGCCTGGGTGTACAGGGCCTGGAGGACTTGGGTTTCGTGGTAGAGTGCGTAGGCCACCCGTTGGGCCCGTCGCAGCTCCCGCACCTTGGTCCGCAACTGGCGGATTTTGTCGTCCACGGGGATGGAGGCGCCCTGGATGTTCTGGATGGCCATCAGGGTTTGCGCGTAGCGCTGAAACGCTTCCCGGAAGAGGATGGACGGGATGTCCACGATGTGGTCCATGCTGGCCATGTGCTTCATGGTCCGGGGGACGCTGGCCACGGTGGGGCGCAGTTCCTGGGGGTAGAGCTGTTGCAGCACGTCGGGTTGGCCCCCGCCACCCAGGAGGTGGAGGACGGCTTTGCTCAGGTTGTGGAGGTGGGTGGCCTGTTCCACCATGGTTTGCCCCACTTGAGGGCACCGATCGCGACAGATCCGGTGGAATTGGGTGAGGGTTTCGTCCATTTGGCGCATGTTCTCGCGCACGGCTTCCGGATCTTCGGCCAGCGCGCAGCGGTACCAGTAGCCCAACGCCTGATAGTAGAGTTGTTTCGGCGGCACGGTGTGTTGGACCAGGCGTCGGATGACGTGTTGGAGGGTCTGGTAGGCCTGGACCAGCATGGGGAAGTAGCGGCCCTGACGCCAGTTCCACGGGTTCTCCAGGCTGAGGAGCGCGCAGCTGTGGACCATGGTGTGCAGCTCCTCGGTGATGGAGATGCCCACGCGTGTGCGTTCCTCCGCGCGCCATTCCCCGGTTTCCTGGACGAGGAGCCACGCGTTGCGGGCCAGGGTACGGGTTTTGCCCTCCTTGTAGAAAATGGGCCCCAGGTCCAACCAGGGGCGCGCGTGCTGGGCCGAGGGCCAGTGCTTCAGGGGGAGGAGGGAGAACCAAAGTCGGCTCGGCTGCACCGCGTTCTCCCGCCACTGCTCCAGGGAGAGGATGTCCCGGGCCGCGGGGGGCGTGTGACTCCACCGTTCGGGCAGACGCCGGTAAACAAAGGCAGCCTGGGGAAATCCCTCCTCCTGGGGCGCGCCCCGGGGGATGACCGCGACCAAGTCGTTGGTGTCCCGGTCCAGGAGGGTGCGCTCCAACCACAGCTCCCCCACGTGGCGCAAATCCTGGTCGCTGTTGTAGTGGCGCCAGCGGGTGTAGAAGTGCCGGATGAGGGCTTCCAGGGTGTGGGGGATCTCCTCATCCAGCCCGGCCCGTCGCAGGAGGTCACGCAAGTCCAGGGGGAAGAGGGGTTCCCCGGGAAAGGCCATGTCCTCCGCGATGTCCTCGAAGATGAGGGCCTCCTGTCCTGTGATGATGGAGGGCGCCTGGGCCAGGGTGACGCGCGGGAACAGCGCGTCCAGTTCGGGGGGGAAGGACGGGGGCTCGTGGGTGTAGATGAGATGGGCCGCGGGTTCCTCCTGCTCGGGAATGCGACCGTGGGCCATGGAGAGGACCGCGCGGACGTATCCCCGCCATTGGGGGTGGGGCACTACGCCGACCAATCCCTCCCGTGGGATCCGGGCCAGCAGGGTGGGGGTGATGAGCTGGAGGATCTTGGCTTTGAAGCGGTCGTTTTCCTCCCTCATGCGGGAGAGGAAGTGTTCGGCCAGGTGGGCCCAGATGCGGCGCATCTCCTCTTCCAGGTGGCGTTTGCGGTACTCCTGTTCCAGTGCGTAAAAGCGCGCGCCCTTGGTGGGAATGTCGGGATACGCGACGTCGATGGCCAGCCAGGAGAGGACCACTCCGTCAAAGCGGTCGAACTCCTCTTCCAGCCAGGTTTCCAGGTCGCTGAGGGGATAGAGTTGGGTGGTCAAGGGCATGTTCCAGGGGAAATCCCGGGGGCTCAGGTAGAAACAGGCAGTCTCCGCGTCCTCTTTCCGGGTGAAGATGGCCACCAGCCCGCGCAGCGCGTGGGGATCCAACCGGTTCCAGATGCGCATCAGGGTTTCGTGGGGCAGACCGGCACGTCGTGTCCTGTTGAGCATGGTGGCGTCAGTCGATAAGCCGGACATGGTCGAGCATATAACCCTTTCGCCGCACGGTTTTCAGGAAGTAGGGGTTTTTGCGGGAATCCCCCAGCTTCTGGCGCAGCCGTCCGATGGTCTTGGAGATGCGGTCCTCGGGCACCCCCTCTGCCTCCTCTTCCTCGGGCCAGAGGAGCCGGGCGATCTCCTCCCGGGAGACGGGTTCCCCCCGTTTGCGGGCCAGGAGGAGGAGAAGTTGGTATTCCTGCTCCGTGAGGGTGAGGGTGGAATCGTCGATCTGGACGGTCCGGACACGGGTGTTCACGATGAGTTTGGAGCGGTCGGACGCGTCTTCCGGCTCCAAGGGCACCCAGAGCCGAAGCCAGGTGTAGAGGAGCCCCAGCCGGAACCAGATGTCCCCCCGCTGGTGTTGGAGGTATTGCCGCTCCAGGAGGATGTGGAGGGCCATGCGCTGTTTGGGTTCATCGCGGGTGAGGAGGACTTCGGGCACGGGACGCCCTTCCCGCGCGAGCTGTTGGAGGATGTGCTTTTCCTCCGGGGTGAAGTGCGCGGCCCACAGGTTCCTCAACGCGAAGTTGACGTTTTGCTCCTGAACGGTGCTCTCAATGGCCTGGGTCATCTCGGCTTTTCGCACGTTGATGCGGGGTAACCGGTTCAACAGGGGGGTGGTGAGGGTTTTGAGGAGGGCTTTGGTGAAGTAGGGATGGCCGCCTCCGCCCTGGTAGAGGAGTTGGAGGGCGTCGGGGTCAAAACGCACGTAGGAGCCCAAGAGCCATTGGGTGAAGTCGCGGATCTCCTCGAAAGACCAGAAGGGCAAGGGCACGAATTTGGAGAGCGCGAGGAAGGGGCTGAGGTAGGATTGGATGAATTGTTGGGGCGTGGTGCTCATGGTGAAGAGGAAGCGCACCGGCAAGGTGGGCCGCTCGATGAGGTAGAGGAAGGTGCTCAGGAGTTTCTGCGCTTCCCCCGGAGAACATTCGTGGAACATGCTGTCCAGTTCGTCGAGGACGAGGAGGAGTTCCTTCCCGTGGGCCCGGAGGAGTTGTTCCAGGGTGGTGGCAAACGCGGTGTTCGTGCGGGTGGCCCGTTCAAAGGGAATGGTCTGCTCAGGAAAGTGGAGGTCCAGGCCGCTGAGCACTTCGTCGAAGAATTCCCTGCGGCTGTTGACCTGGGGAAGGCGCAGGACAACGCTTTGGTCGTTTTCGTGTTGGACTAGGGTGACGTTCAGGGTGGATGTTTTCCCCACCAGGCGCTCCCCTTTGATGATGATGGGAGGGCGCTGGGGATTTTTCAGGTGTTCGCTGATGGCCGCGAGGGCTTCCTCACGGTCGAAGAAGTGGGCGGGGTCTTCGATGGGCTTGGGAAAGTTTAGGTTGACCATGGCTTCCTTGTTATCCCCTTTTCTCCGTACAACTCCGGACTTCGGACAAATTCATACAGGC
>JAADDB010000264.1 GCA_013154135.1 Chloroflexota bacterium | reverse complement strand
GGCCGGCACCCACCAAAACAATCCGCTGGCACGGGGCGAGAACGTCAGCACCCCACCGAGGTACGGCCCCGTCCGCCGCCGGGGTGCTGAATCTCGTTCGTTGGACAAAGTTGTTCGTCCAAAGTCCCGCAAGGATGCACGGGGAAGTGTTGGGTATGGGGGAAGTCGTTTCCTGTGAGCTGCTTTGACAAAAGGCCATGGCCCGGAGGCAAGCCGAGCCCGCGTGCCGGATACCATGCCCCGCTAGCCAGAACCCGACACCTTTCCTCACAGTGAACCAAATACCGGGAGGCATCAGATATGGCCATTGCACAAGAACTGCTGGAAATCCTCCGCTGTCCCGCGTGTGTGCGCAACGGCCCCAATGCCGGCCAGTTGGACCTGGTCCGGGATGGGACGTGGCTCGTATGCCGGGATTGTGGGCGCAAATATCCCATCCGGGAGGATATCCCGGTGATGTTGATCGAAGAAGGGGATAAGTGGAAGGATGTGCCCGTGGAGGAGTTGCCTGACCCCGGGCCCCTTGTTCAGGAATAGAGTGCGGGTATTGGGTATCGGAGATGAGGGTGAGGGTCCAAGCCCGGAGCAAGAACGTCTGGCCCCCACCAAGGCGGGGGGCCGGCCGCCGAAAGTCCTTCAACCGAGCCCGTCATGGTCCGCCGTGCCGAGCCCCGCGTGATACCCAACCCCGCCTTCTACCCCACCAAATTACGGCGCACAATGGCATCGCGCCGGATCTCGAACAGGTCAAAGTCATTGGCCACAAACGTGTGGGGGAAAATGGCTTTGGCCTCTGCCTCTACCTGCTCGCCCGTGTAACGACGGGAAATGTGAGTCAAGATGAGATGTTTGACCCCGGCAGCCCGGGCAAAGCGCGCGGCTTCCCCCGCGGTAAGATGGCCGAACGCGTGGGCCAATTCCGCATCCTGGTCCAAATACGTGGCCTCGATGACCAACGCGTCCACCCCCTGGCAATACGGCATGAGGGATTCCGTCTCCGCGGCATCGCCCACGAACGCCACCCGAACCCCGGGTTTGGGCTCCCCTAACACATCATCCGGCGTCACCACCTGTCCAGAAGGGAGGGTGATCGTCTCGCCCTGGACGAGGCGACGGCGTTCAGGACCGGGTGGAACGCCCAGGGCCTCCGCCTTCTCCGGGAGAAAAGGACGCCGGGGAGGTTCCTCGAACAAATAGCCCAAACACCCGGCTCCCCGGTGCACAACGGGAAATACCGACACCGTGAGATACTCGTCCTGCATGAGCACTCCCGGCTCAATGGCCTCCAATTCCACCTTCAGCGGATATTGCCCCGGCCCGAACACCACATCCAAAAGCCCCTGAACCCGCTGCAAAGGCCAGGCCGCGCCGTAAATCCGCACATGGTCGATCATCTCCCATCGCCCCATGGTGGAAAGAAGCCCACCCAAGCCCAGAATGTGGTCCAAATGCCCGTGGGTGAGGAGGATGGTGTGCAGGCGACGGAATCCCAACCCACTGATGAGCAACTGCCGCTGAGTCCCCTCCCCGCAGTCGATCATGAACCGCTTATCCCGGTGCATGAGAATCGCGGAGGAGAGACCCCGCTCGGCCGAGGGAGCGGATGCCGATGTGCCTAGGAAGACGAGTTCAAACATTGGACGATCACCCGTTGCTCTTCGTGATATTCCTCAATGGTCATACGTGCCGGGACAAAATGTTGGCTCAACCAGATGACCGTGCGCAAATGATCGGTCACATGGGGAGTGGAAAAACGCCAGGGCATTCCCCGCACCAACAGGGGCACAATCACCTGGTCCGCGAGGTGGACATCCAAAGCGCCCCTGCTCCGGTGAAACTGCAAAAACGCGTCCACAGCTTCCTCCGCGACCCGTTCCGCGGGTTTGCCCTTCTTGCCCAGAGCCGCGCCTCCACCCCAGCCGCGTTCGTACGTGCCCACCACCACAACCACGGTGCCCACGCCCGGGCTGGGCGCGTCCACCACTTCCACCTCATCCGGGGGCACCCCGGCTTCCCGCAGGCGCTGTTGAGCACGTTTGGCCTGTCGTTGTCGGATGTGTGCGGGCAGGTTGCTGCTGGCCGAAAGGAGCCACACGTGGCGCAACGCCCCCCGCTCCACCCAATCTACCCGCTCGGGCGGGGGGTTGGGCGGACGAATGACGCCCTGGATGCGTCCTCCACCGCGCGGATACCACCCCCACCGTTTGATGGTGGTGGAGACATCCCACCCCAAAGCCCGCACCGCGGGCAGGAAAACCCGCTCCACATAATGGTACACCGGACTCCAGGGAACATGCGTCCCGCCGGTCAAGCTCACCCAGGACGGCGCGTCCAGCTCGGCCAAAGGGGGAAGAATCGTCTCCAAGATGAGGGTGGTAGCCCCCGCGGTTCCCACGTCGAACCGGTAACTGCCGGGTTTGGGCGGCCGAGTGGGCTCGAAGAGAAGCGTGTGACTGCCCACCGAGTCCCCCTCTACCCGGGCATTGCAAAGGGCCGCGGCCGCGCGCACCGCGGTCACATGCTGCGGTCGTAGCCCCGGATTGGAACGACGGGCTCGGATGCGAATGAGGCGGAACGGACGGCCGGTATGCACGGAAAGACTCAGGGCCGCGCGCAGGATCTGCCCCCCGCCTTCCCCCTGGCTCCCATCGATCACCACCGGTTCCCCGTGCATCATCTCCTGTCCCGCATGTCCGTCCATCGGTGCCAAAGAGTTTTTGGTGATGGGCAGCCTTCGCCCGCCCACCAAAAACCGTTCTCCAGAAATTGGATATATCCGTCCATCAGCTGTAGCCTTTGACAAAGGACATCGGGAGGATTATACTTTTCCCCGACGACAGGGACAATTGCCGGTGGGTCCCATGTGGTAAGCTGATGAACTCTCGCACCGCAACCCAAGCCCTTTTCTGGCGCGGGGCATGGAAAAGGAGGCTGGCTGGAAGTCAAAATCGGCCGAGATGGGCGAAGTTGTCATGCGTAACGAGTAAAAGGGGCGGGAGCGCTCCACGGCCCATGTGTGGTGGTTCTCGGCCGGTCATGTAGTAACCGTCCACCGTGACTCCTTACGCCATGGGCCCGTTCACTGCCAAGATACTACGAGTTTTGCCAATCAGGTCATCCGTGTTCCCCGGTTCTGGACAAGGATACACCCATGCGAGGCCTCACTCTGTTCGATAAGCGATGGCTCTACCCCGGTCTGCGGGTGAAGCGCTGGCTGTTCCTCATTGTGGTAGGCATTTTCATCTTCGCCCTGGGGACCAGCTTTTTCTTGCGGGTCGTGTTCCCCACATCCACTTACCCTTACTGGCTCCGATGGCTCTTTCTCATGCCCTTGCCCCACCCCTGGCGCGCGGTGGTCTTCGGACTCCTGGGGATAACGCTCTTCACCCTGGGGTTGGTCAAACTCAGCCAATCCCTGTTGCGCCCCTTTGTGCCCCGGAACCGTCCCCTGGTGGATGTGCTCTACCGCTACCAACGTCAGGAACACGGTGCGAAGATCGTGACCATCGGCGGCGGACATGGCATGTCCACCCTGCTGCGGGGGCTGAAGGAGTACACGGGGAACCTTACCGCGGTGGTCACAGTAGCCGATGACGGGGGAAGTTCCGGTCGTCTACGCCGGGAATTGGGCATCCTGCCCCCGGGGGATTTCCGCAACTGCATCGCGGCGCTGGCCGAAACCGAGGACCTGATGACCCGCTTGTTCCAATACCGTTTTGGAGGCCAGTCCGGGCTGAGAGGGCACAGCTTTGGCAACCTGTTCATCGCGGCGATGGCCGGCATCACGGGCAGTTTTGAGAAAGGGCTGGAGGAATCCAGCCGTGTTCTGGCCGTGCGCGGGCGAGTGCTTCCCGCAACCTTGGAAGAAGTCACCCTCTGTGCGGAAGTCGCCCATTACGAGAACGGCGAACTGGCCGGTTGGAAGCGGGTCTGCGGCGAATCCCAGATTCCCCGCGCGGGCGGACGCATCATGAGAGTCTACCTGGACCCGGAAGTCGTGCACGCCTACCCGGAGGTGTTGCGGGCCATCCTGGAAGCGGATCTGATCATCGCGGGGCCCGGAAGCTTATACACCAGCGTCCTGCCCAACCTGCTGGTGCGGCAGATCGTGGACGCGCTCATGGCCACATCGGCTCCCAAGATCTACGTGGCCAATGTCGCCACCCAAAAGGGGGAAACGGACGACTACACCGTCGGCGACCATGTCCGGGCCCTGCACGAACACATCGGCTACGACGTCTTCCAAACCGTCCTCTACAACACCAACACATCTCCCCACCTCCCCGACGACATTGCCTGGGTCCAGCCGGGGCCGGACGACGAGGAATGGCTCAACCTGGTCGGAGCGGACCTGGTGGACGAGCGCGTGCCCTGGCGTCATGACCCGGCCAAATTGGCCCGCGCGATCGCCCAACATTTTCTCCACGGGGTGAAGGAGAAGCAATAGCCGGAGGCCCACCCCGCGCCGCGGGGACGCTTCCCGTTCAGCGGACCAATCCGTTGGGCCGCCCTCCCACGGGGCGAAAACGTCGGCGTCCCGCCCAGGTGCGGACCCGTCCGCGGCCCGGGTGTTCCCCAATTTTTCCCGCCGAGCCAAGATTGCCCTATTTTCCATCTTCTGGTAAACTGAACGTAGGGGGCAGATGTCCCCGGTTGACCTTGTATGACAGGTTGCACTCTAGAGGAAAGGAAGGATAAGAGTTCAGTATGGCGAAGAAGAACAGCGGACGGGAACAGGCCCTGGAAACCACAATCGTCGCGTTGCGAAAGCGATTTGGCGATGGAGCCATCATGCGCTTGGGAGACACCGCACAGCGGATAGAGGTGATCCCCACCGGCTCCGTCAGTTTGGATATTGCCTTGGGCGTCGGCGGCATACCCCGCGGACGTATTACCGAGATCTACGGTCCTGAGTCCTCTGGGAAGACCACCCTGTGTCTTCACGTGATTGCCGAAGCACAAAAACTCGGTGGAGTGGCCGCGTTTATCGATACCGAACACGCGTTGGACCCGTTGTACGCGTCCCGCATCGGTGTCAACATCGATGACTTGTTGGTCTCCCAGCCCGACACGGGAGAACAAGCCCTGGAGATCGCGGAGGCCCTGGTCCGTTCGGGCGCGGTGGATGTGATTGTGGTGGACTCGGTGGCCGCGCTGGTCCCCCGAGCCGAAATCGAAGGGGAAATGGGGGACAGTCACGTGGGACTCCAGGCCCGCTTGATGAGCCAAGCGCTCCGCAAGCTGGCCGGAGCCATCAAAGCCTCCAACACAGCCATGATCTTCACCAACCAGCTGCGCCAGAAGATCGGCATCATGTTCGGCAACCCGGAAACCACCACCGGCGGCATGGCCCTCAAATTCTACGCGTCCGTGCGGCTGGATGTCCGCCGCATCCAGAGCATCAAGCGGAGCGGCGAAGTTATCGGCAACCGAGTCCGGGTGACCGTGAAGAAGAACAAGGTGGCCCCTCCCTTCCGCGTCGCGGAATTCGATATCATGTTCAACGAAGGCATCAGCCGAGAAGGGGACTTGCTCGACCTGGGCGTCCAGCTGGGTATTATCGAAAAACGGGGGTCCTATTACCTGTACAAGGACGAACGTCTGGCCCAAGGTCGTGAAGCTGCCAAGGAGTTCCTGAAAAACCATCCTGAGCTGGCCGCGGAGATCGAATACCAAATCCGCAAGGCCTACGGCCTGGTTTCAGAAGAAGGCGAAGAAAGCGAAGTAGCCGAGGTCGCAGAATAGGCAGAGGAGCCGTTCCGGCCACCCGACGGAACGGAAAATGACACATAGGGTACACTCACGTGTCCACATCTTGCCGACCTGGACAACAGTGTTCTGTCCGGGTTCACTTGTGCACACGTGGTGAGGAGCATATGAACACCCCTTACCACTCGTATGAAGGACATCCAAAGGGGAACGTGTTTCGATGGTGGGTAGGGCAAGGGAATCCTTGCCCGTAAAAGCTCGCGCGTCCAAAAGGGGGGCGAACCTGCCTTCCCTAACGTAGATGTGCTTTTGCCACACCGTCTATTCTGCCAGGCCGGACTCCATGTCCGGTCACCATGACGCCTTGTACCAGGCCGGGGGCCAAAGGGCCTTCCGGCCTGGTTGCGTTTTGGAGGGGAAAACGGCATGGCCGGCCGCATCACCGCACTGGAAGTGCAAAAGAAGAACAAACAACGGGTCAGCGTCTACCTGGACGGTGAGTTCGCGTTCGGCCTGCCCCTGACCGAGGCCCTGCACCTGCACACGGGGCAGTGGCTGGAGGATGAGGAGATCGCCCGGCTCAAGGCTCGGGATGCCTATCACCGGGCCATGGAAGCCGCGACCCGACTCCTGGCCGCACGCCCGCGCAGCACCGCGGAGGTGCGGGACCGCCTGCGGCGCCGCGGGTTCGATGAGAACACCATCACCCAAGTGGTGGAACGGCTCCAGGAGTTGGGATATCTGGACGACGAGGCCTTCGCCCGCTTTTGGGTGGAAAACCGGGAACGGTTCCGACCGCGGGGGTTGCACGCACTGCGCTATGAGCTCTACCAAAAAGGTATCGCACCCGAGATTGTGGACCGGGTGTTGGCCGACATTGACCCGACCGCGAGCGCTCGGGCTGCGTTGCGCGCACGTGTGCACGCCTGGCGTCACCTGGATGAGAGGACGTTTCGCAAGCGGGCCACCCAGTTTCTGGCCCGTCGGGGTTTTGCCTACGACATCATCCAGGATGTGGTGACCGAGATCTGGCTCGAGCGCGCCGCGGAAGCCGAACCCCCGGACGAGGGAGCAATCGTGACCGAGTAGGCACACGTATGGATCTATAAGACATGCGATCACCCCGGAGCGTGGAGCTCCGGTGGAGATACGAGAGGAGCAAACAATGGGACCAGGACATCTACTATCAATGGTCCTCCTGGCCGTACTGGCTCTCGCTGCCATTATCGTGGGTTATATTGCGGGCAAGAAGTTGGCCGAGACGCGATTGCGCGCGATGGCCGAGGAAGCCCAAAAGGAAAAGGAACAGATTCTCAAAGAGGCAGAAGGGGAAGCCAAACGCATCATCCTGGAAGCCAAGGATGAGGCTCTGGAGCTGCGCCGTGAGGTGGAGCGAGAGATCCAGCAACGCCGCCGGGAGATCGAACGACAGGAAGAACGGTTACAGCGCCGTCAGGAACACATGGAACGGCGCTTCGAACAGTTGGAACGCCGTGAACGCACCATCTCCCAACGGGAACAGGAGCTGGACACCCGGTTCGCGGAACTCTCCCGTCTGGAAGAAGAGCGCCGGGCCGAACTGGAACGGGTCGCCGGAATGACGGCCGAAGAGGCCCGCGCGGAGCTCCTGCGCATGGTGGAACAGGAAGCCCGCGAGGACATGGCCCGGCTCATCCGGGAAATCGAGGAAGAGGCCAAACGGGAGGCCAAGGACAAAGCCCGGGAGATCATCACCCTGGCCATCGAACGCCTGGCCTCGGAACACGTGGCCGAGACCACGGTAACCTCCGTGCCTCTGCCCAGCGACGACATGAAAGGGCGTATCATCGGTCGCCAGGGACGAAACATCCGGGCCATCGAGAACGCGACGGGGGTGGACATTATCGTGGATGATACCCCCGAGGCTATCACCATCTCCTCCTACGACCCGGTCCGACGGGAGGTCGCACGCCGCGCGTTGACCAAGCTGGTCCAGGACGGCCGAATCCACCCCGCCCGGATCGAAAAAGAGGTGGAGAAAGCCCGCATGGAAGTGGAGGAGGTCATCCTCAAGGCGGGCGAAGAGGCCATGTTGGAAACCGGCGTGGCCAACTTGCATCCCGACCTGGTGCGACTGCTCGGACGCTTGAAGTTCCGCACGTCCTACGGCCAGAACCAGTGGGCCCACGCAATCGAGGTGGCCCACCTCTCCGCGCTCTTGGCCGCGGAGCTGGGCGCGGATGTGTACACCGCGAAGTTGGGCGGGTTACTCCACGACATCGGGAAAGCGGTCAGTCACGAGATGGAAGGACCGCATGCCCTGGTGGGCGCGGAGATCGCGCGGCGTTGCGGGGTGCCGGAGAAGGTGGTGAACTGCATTGCCAGTCACCATGGGGAGGAAGAACCCAAGAGTTTGGAGGCCATCATCGTGGCCACGGCCGACGCTATCTCCGGCGCACGCCCCGGCGCCCGACGGGAATCCCTGGAATCCTACATCAAACGGGTGACAGCCCTGGAGGAAATCGCCAAATCCTTCCCCGGCGTGGAGGAAGCCTACGCGATCCAGGCCGGTCGGGAGGTGCGCATCATCGTCAAGCCGGACCAGGTGGACGACTTGGGCGTTATTGAGCTCTCCCGGGAAATCGCACAAAAGGTCGAGGACAACATGGAATATCCCGGCCAAATCAAAATCACCGTTATCCGGGAGATGCGCGCGACGGAGTACGCGAAGTAAATCCCTCACAAACCAAGGGCTGCCCACATGGCAGCCCTTTCTCATACCAACAGCCGGAGGTGCACCTTGACGACCGAATACGATGTGGTGGTCATCGGAGGAGGCCCGGGCGGGTACGTCGCGGCCATCCGCGCGTCCCAGTTGGGCCTGAAGGTGGGCTTGGTGGAGAAGGAACGCCTGGGCGGGATCTGCCTGAACTGGGGGTGCATCCCCACCAAGGCCCTGTTGCGCAACGCGGAGTTGGCCCACATCCTGACGAAGCGGGCCAAGGAGTTCGGCTTTGCCTTCGACAATCTCCGCCTGGATTACAAGGCCGCGGTCAAGCGCAGCCGCCGCGTGTCCGACCGCCTGGTCAAGGGCGTGGAATTCCTCATGCGCAAGAACAAGATCACGGTGCACCGGGGCACCGCGAAACTCCTCTCCCCCCGAGAGGTGCGGGTGCGGGACGCGGAAGGCCGGAACACGGTCCTGAAGGCGAAGAACGTGATCGTGGCTACGGGCGCGCGGCCCCGATCCATCCCCGGCGTGGAGATCGACGGCCAGCGAGTGGTGAGTTACCGCCAGGCCATCGTCCAGGAGGACTTGCCCACGTCGGCTATTGTCATCGGCGCGGGGCCCATTGGTGTGGAATTCGCGTACGTGTGGCACAATTATGGGGTCCAGGTGACCATCCTGGAGATGCTGCCCCACTTGCTACCCCTGGAGGACGAGGAGGTCAGCCAGGAATTGGAGAAGGCGTTCCGTCGAGAGGGGCTGCGCTTCCACACCCACGCGCGGGTGGAACGCCTGACCCTCACCGACGACGGGGTGCAGGTGGTGGTCCAGCAGGAGGGGAAGACGCTGACCCTGACCGCGGACCAGGTGCTCATGGCCATTGGCGTGCGACCAAACACAGAGGACCTGGGCCTGGAGGAGATTGGGGTGCAACTGGATCGCGGGTTCATCGTCATTGATGAGGGGATGCGCACCCATGTGCCGGGGGTGTACGCGATCGGTGATGTGACGGGCAAGATGCCCCTGGCGCACGTCGCGTCCGCGCAGGGGATTGTGGCCGCGGAGACCATCGCGGGGGTGGAGACGGTGGTGTTGGACTATGAGATGATGCCCCGCGCGGTGTACTGCCAGCCCCAGGTCGCGTCCTTCGGGCTGACGGAGAAGCAGGCCCGGGAGCGGGGGTACGAGATCCGTGTGGGCAAGTTCCCCTTCCAGGCCAACGGCAAGGCCCTGGGCCTGGGCGAGTCCCGGGGCTTCGTGAAGATCATCGCGGACGCGAAGTACGGGGAGATTCTGGGCGCGCACCTCATCGGCCCGGAGGTCACGGAACTTCTGCCCGAACTGACCCTGGCCCGGGCATGGGAACTGACGCCGGAAGAGATCGCGCGCAACGTCCACGCGCATCCCACGCTGTCGGAGACGCTGATGGAAGCCGCACACGCGTGGAGCGGCCACGCGATACACGTGTAGTAAGGAGTAACGATTGACGATTAA
>JAADDB010000020.1 GCA_013154135.1 Chloroflexota bacterium | reverse complement strand
GTGGGGGGCACACAACTGTGTGCCCCCCACCTCTACCCCCTGCAGGCGTCTTACAGGACAACCGGATGGGCCGACACGCTCTTGTCGGTCAATCCGCGGTCCAACGAACAGATACCCGACCAACTAAGGGAGAGAAAAAGGAATGCAAGGGGAATCGCAGCGAGTCGCTGTGGAAATGCGCAATATTGTGAAACGCTTCCCCGGCGTACTGGCCAATGACCATGTGAACTTCAGCGCGTTAGAGGGGGAGATTCACGCCCTTCTCGGGGAAAACGGGGCCGGCAAAACCACGCTGATGAACATTTTAAGCGGCCTTTATCGGCCCGACGAAGGGGAAATCTACATTTACGGCAAGCGGGTCTTCTTCAACTCCCCGCGAGATGCCATTGCCCACGGGGTGGGCATGGTCCACCAGCACTTCAAACTGGTGGAAACCCACACCGTGACCGAGAACATCATCCTCGGTCTGGACAAACCCCGCTTTTTCCTCAACCTGGAGGAGGCCGAACGGGAGATCGAGAAGCTGGAAGAACAGTACGGGCTCAAAGTGGACCCTCGGGCGTACATCTGGCAGTTGAGCCTGGGGGAACAACAGCGGGTGGAGATCCTCAAGGCCCTGTATCGGGGCGCTCGCATCCTCATCATGGATGAGCCCACGGCCGTTCTGACTCCCCAGGAAGTGGACGAACTCTTCGTCACCTTGCGACGGATGGTCAACGAAGGGCACACCATCATCTTCATTTCCCACAAGCTGGACGAGGTTTTGGCCATCGCCGACCGTATCACCATCTTGCGCAAAGGGCGGGTGGTGGGCACGGTGGACGCGCGTACGGCCACCAAGAAAGAACTCGCCCGCATGATGGTGGGCCGCGAGGTTTTCTTCCACATTGAAAAGGAACCCTTGCCACCGGGGGAGCCGGTGTTAGAAGTGAGAGATCTCCGCGCGCTGAGCGATCGGGGGGTGCCCGCGTTGAAGGGAATCTCCTTCAACGTGCGAGCCCGGGAGATCCTGGGCGTAGCGGGCGTCTCGGGCAACGGTCAGAGCGAGCTGGCCGAAGTGATCACCGGACTCCGGGAGAGCACCGGGGGTGAAGTGAAGGTCAACGGCCGTGATCTGACCAACGCGGGCGCGCGGGCCTTCATCGACGCGGGCGTCAGCCACATCCCCGAAGACCGTGTGCACGTGGGCATTGTGCCCTCCCTTCACCTGACCGGCAACCTCTTCCTCAAGGCCTACCGCAAGCTCCCCGGCATCTTCCTCAACTGGCGGGACTTGCGTGAAAAGGCCAAGACCTTGTTGCAGCGTTTCGATGTGGTGGCTCCCAGCCCGGATGTGGAAGCCCGGACCCTATCCGGGGGGAACATCCAAAAGCTCATCTTGGCCCGGGAATTCTCCTCCAAGCCCGCGGTCGTGGTCGCGGTCCATCCCACGCAGGGGTTGGACGTGGGGGCCACGGAGGCGGTGCGCCAGCATCTGGTAGAGCAGCGGGCTCGGGGAGCGGGGATTCTCCTCATCTCCGAGGATTTGGAGGAGGTGCGGGCTTTGAGTGACCGCATCATCGTCATGTACGAAGGTGAGATCATGGGTGAAGTTTCCCCCGACACGCCGGTGGAGGAAATTGGTCTCCTCATGGCCGGAACTCGCATGGAGGAAAGAAGCGCATGAGTGTGCAGGATATGGCACGTGGCGGACGCTTTCCCTGGCGTCTGCGTGTGGAACAACGGTTGGTTCGACCTCGCTGGGTGAGCGCTGTTGTGCCCGTTTTGTCCATTGTGCTGGGCTTTCTCACCGGAGCGCTTCTCATTTGGCTCAACGGTGTGAACCCGGTGCAAGCGTATGTGGCTATGGCAAAGGGAGCTTTTGGCTCCAAGTACGCGATTGGGGAAACCTTGGTCAAGACCATTCCCCTCATCTTGGCCGGTTTGGGGGTTTCCCTGGCCTTTCGCATGCAATTGTGGAACATCGGGGCAGAAGGGCAGTTGCACATGGGCGCGATTGCCGCGGGGGGCATTGCCCTTTTCCTCCCCCAGCGATTTCCCGGCATCCCCGCGTGGATGTGGATCATCATTATCCTCCTCGCGGGCTTTGCTGCAGGCGCCCTCTGGGCCCTGATCCCGGGCATTCTCAAGGCCTACATGAATGTGAACGAGATCATCACCACCCTGATGCTCAACTATGTGGCCATTTTGTGGGTGGATTATGTGGTGAACGTGCCCTGGAAGGACCCGGCCAGTTTAGGGTTCCCCCTGACGGCCATGTTCCCCAAGGAATTGTGGCTGCCCCGCACGCCGGGGTTGTTCTTCTTGAACCCCCGACATCGGGTGCACCTGGGGTTGGTCTTTGGCGTGGTGGCCGCGCTGCTCCTCTACATCTTCGTCACCCGGAGCAAGTGGGGGTTTGAGGTGGATGTGATCGGGCGCAACCAGAAGGCGGCCCGCTACGCGGGCATGAGCATCGCGCGCAACATCCTCATTGTGATGGCCATCAGCGGGGGCTTGGCCGGCGTTGCCGGCATGGCCGAGGTGATGGGCATCATCCACCGGCTCCAGCACCAGATCTCGCCGGGGTATGGGTACACCGCGATCATCATCGCCTGGTTGGCCAAACTTCACCCCTTGGTCCTCTTGGTGGTGGCCTTCCTGTTCGGCGCGCTCTTGGTCGCGGGGGACCAGCTCCAGATCACCATGGGCCTGCCGGTGGCCGTGTCGTTCATCCTCCAGGGCTTGATTCTCTTCTTCGTCCTGGGCGGGGATATTCTCAGCTACTACACAATTCGGCTGGAGCGGCGGTAAGGGGCGGGAGGTTGGTGCCTCCGGCTTCTGAGCCGACCCTTTGTCGTCCAAATTGCCAATAAAGGAGCGCTTGTCTATGGATTGGGTTTTCCTTTCTGCTACTTTGATTGCAGCTATCCGTGCCGGCACACCGATCCTCTATGCCACGATTGGCGAGATCTTCGCGGAGCGCTCGGGGGTGCTGAACCTGGGCGTGGAGGGCATGATGCTCATGGGCGCGGTGTCCGGCTTTATTGTGGGGTTGAAGACGGGGAGCCCTTGGTTGGGGGCCCTGGCAGCCATGTTGGTCGGTGGCGCGATGAGTCTTATCCACGCGTTCGTGAGCATCACCTTGCGCGGGGATCAGGTGGTCAGCGGTCTGGCCCTGACCCTGTTCGGGTCGGGGTTGAGCGCGCTCATCGGGAAGCCCTACGTGGGTGTCCCGGGGGTCCGCTTCACCGCCTGGAAGATCCCCGTGTTGGGGGACATCCCCTTCGTGGGGGAGATCCTCTTCCAGCGGGATCCGCTGGTCTACTTTTCCTTCCTCCTCTTCCCCGCGGCCTGGTATTTCATCTACCGGACTCGGCCGGGCTTGCATTTGCGAGCCGTGGGGGAGGATCCGGCCACTGCGGATGCCGCGGGTATCAATGTGTTCCGGCTGCGCTATTTGTACACGTTTGTGGGAGGTATGTTGGCCGGTCTGGGCGGGGCCACTATTTCCCTTTCCTACACGCCCGGCTGGATTGAGGGCATGACCGCGGGCCGAGGGTGGATCGCGGTGGGGTTGGTGATTTTCGCGTTCTGGGATCCCTTGCGAGCTGCTTTGGGCTCTTACCTGTTCGGCGGGGTGAACTCCCTCCAGTTCGGGCTCCAGACCAAGGGGGTGACCATCCCCATCTATTTCTTGCAGATGATGCCGTATCTTTTCACCATTTTGGTGCTTATCTTCGCGACTCGAGAGCGAGTGCGGCGGCGCATTGGTGCACCGGCCGCGTTGGGTATCCCCTATGTGCGTGGACAAAGGTGAAGGAGCGGAAATGTGAGCGAGGCGGAAGAACAGCAACACGTGGACATTTCGGTCCAGCGGGACATCCGTCCCCTGTACGTGCGGGCGCAGGAGTCCTTAATGCACTTGTTGGCCAAGGGTGGATACCGGCCGGGGGATCGTCTGCCCCCTGAGCCGGAGTTGGCCCGCCAGTTGGGCATCTCCCGGGCCACGTTGCGGGAAGTCCTGCGGGCTCTGGAGTCCCAAGGGGTCATTGTGCGCCGGCGGGGTGTGGGCACGTTTGTCAACGTCCCGCCCATCACGGTGGAGGGGGGACTGGAGGTTCTGGAGAGTTTGGATGACATCATGCGCCGGCGTCATAAGACGGTGCACACGCGGGATCTCCACATCCAGGTGGAGGCGGCCCTGCCCAAGGCAGCTGCCCGACTGCACATCGAAGAGGGAGCCCCGGTGGTGGTCATCACCCGCACCCGTCTGGTGGACGGGATCCCGGTTGCCTGGATGTTGGATGTGCTCCCGGCCCATCTCCTGTCCGCGGAGGAGGTCCGGCTCACTTTCAAGGGGTCGGTTTTGGAGATGTTGCGGCGTCGGGGCAAGCCGATCATCGCTTACGCGCACACGAATGTGTTGGCCGTGGACGCGGATGAGGATCTGGCCCGCCGTCTGCAGGTGGCCGAGGGACATTCCCTCCTCTTCTTGGAACAGGTCCTGTACGACGAGCAGAGCGCGCCCGTCGCGTACGAGCGCCATTACTTTGTCCCCGGCCTGGTGCGCTTCCACGTCATCCGAAAGTGACCGGCCTACGGGAATCCCAGACAGGGTTGTCCAGGTGGACTCCGGTCCACCTTCATTCTAATACACGGTGGAGGTCAAGATGGACGAGAAAACCGTTGAGGCGGTCCGTGCCGCGGTGAGCGCCGCGGAATCGGACATCATCCAATTCCTGCGGGATATTGTGGCCATCCCCAGCATGGACGGACAAATCCGTGAGGTGGGGGAGCGGATCGCCGATGAGATGGAGAAGCTAGGTTTTGATGACATGTGGTTCGACCGCATGGGGAACATTGTCGGTCGCATCGGCAATGGCCCGGTGACCCTGGTGTACGATAGCCATATCGACACGGTGGGTATCGGGGACCCCAGCGCGTGGGAGTGGGATCCCTTTGAGGGGAAGGTGGAGAACGGTATTCTCTACGCGCGAGGCGCGTGCGATGAGAAGGGCTCCACGCCCGGCATGGTGTACGGTCTGGCCATCGCGAAAATGCACGGGTTGCTGGACGGTGTGACCGCGTATTACTTTGGGAATATGGAGGAGTGGTGCGACGGGATCGCGCCCAACGCGCTGGTGGAAGTGGAGGGCATCCGCCCGGATTTTGTGGTCATCGGTGAGCCGACGAAGATGCAGGTCTACCGTGGTCACAAGGGCCGCGTGGAGATGAAGGTGGTGGCCAAAGGACGTTCGGCCCACGCGGCCAGCAATGAGTTGGGCGACAACGCGATCTACAAGCTCCTGCCCGTCATCGCGGGCGTGCGCGATCTCGGGCCCAAGTTGGGGGATCATCCTTTCCTGGGCAAGGGGAAGATCACGGTCACCGACATGAAGGTGAAAACCCCCAGCATCAACGCGGTCCCCGATGAGGCCACCATCTGGATTGACCGACGGGTGACCTTTGGGGAGACGAAGGAGCGCGCGCTCCAGGAGGTCGCGGACCTCATTCCCCCGGAGAATCGGGAGAAGGGGGATGTGTGGGTGGAGATCCTCCAGTACAATGAACCCAGCTATACGGGGTTCGTCTTCCCGGTGGAGAAGTACTTCCCCGCCTGGGCGCTGGAGGAGGAGCATCCCCTGGTCCAGGCCGGGTTGAAGGCTTATGAGCTCTACTTCGGTCAGCCCACGCGCACGGGCAAGTGGAATTTCAGCACCAACGGGATTTACTGGATGGGCAAGGCCGGGATCCCCAGCATCGGGTTCGGGCCCGGCGATGAGATCTACGCCCACACGGTGGAGGAGCAGGTGCCGCTGCAGGAGGTGGTGGACGCGACGGGGTTTTATGCCCTCTTGCCGGCGTTGATTAAGGGGCTCAAGGCCAAGTAATCCCTTGAGCTCGGATGCACTCTATCACGCATCTTAGAGGAGGTTTACCATGCAGACGAATTTGCGCGGACGAGATATGATCACCACGCTGGAGTGGACTAAGGAGGAGCTGGAGACGGCTCTTGATGTGGCTTTCCGCTTGAAGCAGGAACGCGCGTTGGGCATTCCCCATCCCCTCTTGCGGGATAAGACGCTGGCCATGCTTTTCTTCTACTCCAGCACACGCACGCGTTCCTCCTTTGAGGCCGGGATGGCCCAGTTGGGCGGCCATGCCGCGTTCATCGAGTCCCGCACGACGCAGATTTCGCACGGGGATACAGCCAAGGAGATCGGCCAAATCCTGGGACGTTATTTCGACGGGATTGCCATTCGCAATGTGGATTGGGGCATTGGAAACAAGTACATCCGCGATGTGGCCTCGGCCAGCCGGGTGCCCGTCTTGAACATGCAGTGCGATATCTTCCACCCCTTCCAGATTCTGGCCGATTTGATGACTATCATGGAGAAGAAGGGGGATCCCAAGGGGAAGCGGATTGTGGTGTCCTGGGCGTACGCGGCGTCCTATCTCAAGCCCATTTCCGTGCCCCAATCCCTGATCCTGCTCATGCCGCGGTTCGGGATGGATGTGGTGCTCTCGTATCCCCCAGAGTTCCCGCTGATGCCGGAGATCGTGGATGAGGCGAAGGCGCTGGCACGCAAGCACGGCACCGGGTTCGAGATCGTTCACGACATGGATGAGGGCTTCAAGGGCGCGGATGTGGTGTACGCCAAGTCCTGGGGGCCCCTTCTCACGACGACGGACCCGGAGGAGGGGAAGCGGCTCCAGGATAAGTACAAGGATTGGATTGTGAGCGAGGAGCGGATGAAGTTGGCCGCGCCGGATGCCATCTACATGCACCCGCTGCCCGCGGACCGGGATATTGAGGTCGCGAGCGCGGTGCTCGATGGCCCGCAATCCGTGGTCTTCGACGAGGCGGAGAACCGTCTGCATGTGCAGAAGGCGGTGATGGCTTTGACCATGCGCTAATTTCAACATCCTGGCACCGGGCCGCGCGGACGGTCCGGTGCCTTATGACAAGGAGGCATTATGAGGCGTGTTGCTGTGGTGGCTATTGGAGGCAATTCCCTCATCAAGGACAAGCAGCATGTGGCAGTGAAGTATCAGTGGGAGGCGGTGCGGGAGACGTGTCGGCACATCGCGGACATGGTCGAAGAGGGGTGGGATGTGGTTGTCACCCACGGCAACGGCCCCCAAGTGGGGTTCATCCTGCGCCGGAATGAGTTGGCCGCGCATGAGGTGCACACCACGCCCATGGATATTATCGTGGCCGACACGCAAGGTTCTATTGGGTACATGCTCCAACAGGCCCTGGATAACGAGTTCCGGCGCCGGGGCTTGGATAAGCTGGCGTACACGATTGTCACTCAGGTGTTGGTGGACACATCCGATCCGGCGTTTCAGCACCCCACCAAGCCCATCGGCCGCTTCCTCTCCCGGGAGGAGGCGGAGAAGTTCGCGGAGGAGGGATGGCCTGTGGTGGAGGACGCGGGACGGGGTTGGCGCCGGGTGGTGCCCTCGCCCGAACCGAAGGTCATCATCGAGCGTCCGGCCATTGAGCAGGCCGTGCGCAACGGCTGGATCGTCATCGCCACCGGTGGTGGGGGAATCCCGGTGGTGGAGGATGAGGAGGGGAACTTACAGGGAGTGGCCGCGGTTATCGACAAGGACAAGGCCAGCAGTCTCCTGGCCCGGGATATCCGCGCGGACCTCTTTCTCATCTCCACGGCCGTGGAAAAGGTAGCCATCCACTTCGGCAAGCCCAATCAGCAGTGGCTGGACCGCATGACGGTCAGTGAGGCCAAGCGGTATATCGAGGAAGGTCATTTCGCTCCCGGAAGTATGCTGCCAAAGGTGGAAGCGTGTATCCGCTTCTTGGAGGCGGGTGGAAAAGAGGCTATTATAACAAACCCGGAGAATATCACCCGGGCCCTGCGAGGAGAGACGGGGACGCACATCGTGCCTGATGAGGCGGAGGAGAGTAACGAGTAACGATTGACGATCAAGGGGGCTTGGGTGAAGGAGGGGGTTGGCTTTCCTGGGCCAACCTGATGAGCCAAAATCGGTTCTTCTGGCACGGGGCGAGGATGTGGACGTTCCGCGGAGGGATGCCCACGTCCTCGCTCAGGCGCGACTGAGTTGTGTTCACCCACCAGGACCGTTTGTCCGGTACCCAATCCACTTCTAAAACCAGGGGGGAGCGATCATGAACGAAGAGGAGATCCGTCCACCACAGGCGAAAGGTTTTTCCGGCTGGTGGCATTCCCAAGCCGGTCACCGGGCCCGATTTGCCATCACGTATGCCATTATTTTCCTGCTCTTATACTGGGTTCTGCGTCGTCTGGGCCTGGACACGTCCTTCCAACGGAAGTGGTTGCCTTACATCGCCAAGGGAATCCCCATGACCTTGTTCGTGTCCGCCGCGTCCATCACGTTGGCCATCATCCTGGCCTTGTTGGGCGCGCTGGGCCGCATTTCCTCCAATCCCATTTTCAACAGTATATCCACGTTTTACATCTCCATCATCCGCGGGACACCTCTTATCGTGCAGATTTTCTTCATCTACCTGGCCCTGCCCCAGATTGCCCAAACGTTTCCGGATCAACCCTGGAGCAAGTTTCTGATATTGCCCGCAACGGTTTCCGGCATCTTGGCCCTGGGCGTGAACTACGGGGCTTATATGACGGAGATCTTCCGCGCGGGGATTCAATCCATCCCCCACGGGCAGCGGGAAGCCGCGCTCGCGCTGGGCATGACATATGGTCAGATGATGCGCCGCATCATCTTGCCCCAGGCGCTCCGGGTCATCATTCCGCCCACGGGCAACGAATTCATCGCCATGCTGAAGGATAGCGCGCTGGTTTCCTTCATGGGCGTGCATGAGCTCTTCTGGCGGGCTCAGAAGATAGGCCGCCAGTACTTCCGAAGCATGGAGACACTCCTTATCGCGGCCGCGTTTTACTGGATGGTCACCATGATCTTCGAGAACATCCAGCGCCAAATCGAACGGAAGTTGGGGAAATCAGAACGTCAGGTCATCGCCCACTGATCGGCCAGAAGGTGTTACCGACTCTTGTTTGCTCACCAGGGCCCTTTGTCCCAACGCCAGTCTGGATCCACCACGAGGTCAAAAATGAACGAGCAAGGAACGCAAGAGAACGAATATATCGTCGACGTCTCCAACCTGCACAAGTGGTTTGGGGATCTCCACGTGCTGCGCGGGGTCAACCTGCGCGTGCGCCCGCGGGAGGTGGTGTGTATCATCGGCCCCAGCGGGAGTGGCAAGAGCACGTTCCTCCGTTGCCTGAATTTCTTGGAGAAGCCCGACTACGGGGAAATTGCCATCGCGGGATACCGGCTCAAGGCCAAACATCACTACAGCCGAAAGGAACAGCGCCTGATCCGTGAACTGCGGACACATGTGGGCATGGTCTTCCAGTCCTTCAACCTATTCCCCCACATGACTGCTTTGGAGAACGTCATCGAAGGGCTCATCACGGTGAAGAAGATGCCCCGGGAGGAGGCCATCCGCATCGGTGAGTATTTCCTGGAAAAGGTGGGGCTGATGGACAAGCGGGATGAGTACCCCAGCCGTCTGTCCGGTGGTCAGCAACAACGGGTGGCCATTGCTCGAGCTCTGGCCATGCACCCGGATGTGATGTTGTTCGATGAGCCCACGTCGGCCCTGGACCCGGAGTTGGTGGGAGAGGTGTTGAAGGTGATGGAGGAGTTGGCCGATGAGGGGATGACCATGTTGGTTGTCACCCACGAGATGGGGTTTGCCCGCCACGCGGCAGACCGGGTGATTTTCATGGACCAGGGGGTGTTTGTGGAAGAAGCCCCACCCGAGGAGATGTTCTCCCATCCCAAGCACGAGCGCACCCGGGAGTTCCTCCGGCACATTTTGTAGTAAGGAGTAACGATTGACGATTAACGAGTAACGATTAAGAGGGGTTGGCTGGAGGGCGAGGTTGGCCGGGATGGGCGAAGAGCCTGAGGCATAACGAGTAACGATTAAC
>JAADDB010000172.1 GCA_013154135.1 Chloroflexota bacterium | reverse complement strand
ACTTTTCCAAGCCGCCACGTTTTGTCCAAAGTCCATATTGACAAAGGCCGATCGCGAAGGATGGACACCTGTGGTACGTAACATCATCAAAAACGTCATCGCTCTTAGCGTCAACGGCGGCATCCGCATCGTCTTCGGGATGATCATCCAGGTGCTCATCGGCCGGCTGCTGGGCGCGGAAAGTCTGGGCAAGTTCGCGGTGATGACCGCGTACATCGCCATCTTCCAGGTGGTCATGCAGTTGGGCTTGCCCAACCTCCTCATCCGGGAGACGGCCCGGCACCGGGACGAGGCGTCCCGGTACTGGTGGAGCACCGTGGTGGTGCTGGTTCTGGCCGGGGCCGTGGCCTGGGGCGTGCAGTCCCTGGTCGCGTTCCTGTGGGGGCATCCGCCGGACACCTACGCGATGGTGGTGGTCTCCGGCATCTCCCTCATCCCCTTTGGCGTGGTCATCGCGTCCGAGGCCACCCTGCGCGGGCTCGAGCGCATGGAGATCATCCCCCTGGTCCAGACCATCGCCTACACCCTGTACACCCTCGCGGTCCTCGTCGCGGTCATGCTGCACCTCTCCGTGGTCGCTCTGGGCTGGGCCATGGTCCTCTTGCAGACGGTGGGAGCGATCCTCTACCTCCTCTACCTGGCCCGCGCGCACGTGGTCCAGCGGGTGTGGATTGACCTGGGCCTGACGCGACACCTGCTGCGGCTCGCGCCCCACTTCTACGGGCTCCCGGTCGCGGCCATCATCCCCAACCGCATCGCGATCATCATCATCGCCAAAATTCTGGGGGAAGAGGCCAGTGGCATCTTCAACGCGGCCCAGGTGCTGGCCCGATCCCTCTTCTTCATCAGCACCGGCTACTCCGAGGCCCTGTACCCCGCGCTGTCCCGCCTGTTCCTCCAGGGGTGGGACCGATTTCGGCGGGGCGTGCGCCTGGGCATCCAGTACGGCCTGGTGTTCAGCGCGGTCCTCTCCCTAGGCATGATGGCCTGGGCGCCCTGGCTGGTGGATTGGGTGTTCGGCCTCACCGAGTACGCGGGCGCGGTGCCCTTGTTGCGGATCCTGGTCTGGCAGGCCGTCCTCTTCGTCCTCAACGGCGTGCTGGGCGTGGTGGAGATGGCCGCCAACCGCCAGGATCTGACGTTCTACATCGCCATCGCGAAGGTCATCGCCTTCCTTGTGATCATTCCCATCTTCACGTATGTTGGGGGGCTGACCGGCGCCGCGCTGGGCATCCTGGTAAGTTCGGGATCTTCGGTGATCCTGCACATCTGGGCCGTCCACCGGGTGACCCGAGGCGTGCCCCCCTGGCACGTGTGGGCGCGGGCCGGAGTTGTAATTGCAGGGAGTGTGGCTGTCGCACAGGTTCTTCAACACACTCCCCTGTGGATCGCGGGCACTGTCCCGGTCCTTGTGTACGCGATGGGGCTTCTGCTCCTTCGCCTGGTCCAATGGTCCGACATTCGGACGGTCACTGCCCAGTTCATGCCCGGCGGGTAGAGGAGCCCTTTTCATTAGCCGATGGATCTCTCAATCATCATCGTCACGTGGAATTCAAAACAGCACATTGGGCCGTGCCTGGACGCGCTGGACGCGCACGTGCGTGATGTGGCCCACGAGATCATCGTGGTGGACAACGCGTCCACCGACGGGACGCGGGAGATCCTGCGCGCGCGGGGCTTCCGGCCCGCGGGGGAAGCGGGATCGGCCGCGCGGGTGATCATCGAGAACGAGGAGAACGTGGGCTTCGCGGCGGCCAACAACCAGGGATTGGCCCGCGCCCGCGCGCCCTTCGTGCTCTTCCTCAACCCGGACACGGAAGTGCAGCCCGGCAGCGTCCAGACCCTGATCGCGTACCTGCGGGATCACGATGACGTGGTGGCCGTGGGGCCCAAGTTGACGGACGCGGCAGGGCACATCCAGGGGGGCGCGGCGGGCCATGAGTTCACCCCGTGGCACGTGTTCAACTACAGCCTGGGCCTGTACGCGCTCGCGCCCCGGTGGTTCCCCGCGATCTGGCTGGCCCGACGCCAGTACCGGGACCCCACGCCCATCCCCGTGGATTGGGTGTCCGGGGCCGCGTTGATGACCCGGACGGAGGTGGCCCGCGCGGTGGGCGGGTGGCCCGAGGAGTACTTCCTCTACCTGGAGGATGTCGCGTTTTGCCGCCGCCTGCGGACTCGAGGTCGGGTGGTGTGCGTGCCCTCCGCGCACATCGTCCACCACATCGGGGGGAGTGTCCACCAGGTAGGGGACCAGGGGCTGGCGCGCAATGTGCTGGGATTGGACAGGGATTATCGGACGCGTTACCCTTGGACCACGGTGGCCTTCCTGCACCTTTTGGGGGCCGTGGGCTTTGGCCTGCGCTGGATGGCCAGCGTCATCCCGGGGCGTTCCCGGGTGGAAGGACACAGCGCGCCCGCCCGCGCGCTGTGGAGGGCCTGCACCCTGACCAGCCTGCGTTGCCTGGTGAGGGCCATTACCCAACGAGAGTGCGTATGAGTCGCCCGATACTGTACGTCCATTCGAGCAACGAACTCTATGGTTCCGATATCATCTTGCTGGACCTGGTCAAACGGCTGGACCGGGCCCGGTACGCGCCGTTCGTGGTCATGCCCCAGGACCTGCCCTATGATGGGCGGTTGGGCCGCGCGCTGGCCCAGGAGGCCATCCCCCACACCTCCATTGACATGGCCGTGCTCCGACGGCGGTACACCAACGTGTTCGGGCTCATCGCGTTCAGCCGTCGCCTGCTGGTGGGCACCCTGGCCCTGCGTCGGATCATGCGAGACCAACAGGTCGCACTGGTCCACTCCCAAACGGGCGCGGTCTGGTGCGGGGGACTGGCCAGTCGCTGGTTGGGCATCCCCCACATCTACTACATCATGGAGATCATCCAGACCCCGCGGCTGACCCGCCACCTGATGGCCCGGTTCATCAACAAGTACGGGGACCGGGTGGTGGTCATCTCCAAGGCCGTGGGGGAACACTTGATGAAGGACGCGCCGGACATCGAAAGCCGGATCACGGTCATCCCGCCCGGCATCGACGCGGAGACGTTCCACCCCCGGAATCCGGGCCGCGCGGTGCGCGAGGCGTGGGGCGTGAGCGACGCGGAGGTGGTCTTCGGCGTGGTGGGCCGCATCCACTGGTGGAAGGGGCAGGACCTGTTCCTGCGCGCGGCCGCGCGCATCGCCCACCAGGTGCCCCACGCGCGCTTTGTCCTGGTGGGGGATGTGGTGCCGGGCGAGGAATGGCGGCGTCAGGCGTTGAAGCAGGAGATCGCGCGGATGGGCATCGGCGACCGGGTGATCTGGGCCGGGTACAGGGAGGACATCCCCCAGGTGATGGCCGCGCTGGACGTGCTGGTGCTCCCTTCCACCGAGCCCGAACCCTTCGGCCGGGTCATTGTGGAGGCCATGTCCACGGAGCGGCCGGTCATCGCGGCCGCGCACGGCGGCCCGGTGGAGAGCGTAGTGCACGGGGAGACGGGGTTCCTCTTCCCTCCGCAGGATGAGGAGGCCCTGGCCGCGGCCATGAAACAACTGGCCCAGGACGCGGCCCTGCGCGTCCGCATGGGCAAGGCGGGACGCGAGCGCGTGCTGGCGTTGTACACCATCGAGCGGCACGTGGCCGCGTTTCAGGCCCTGTACGACGAGATCCTGGAGGAGCGAGGAGAGCGGTGAAAGGCTGGGTACAGGCGCTTATCCGACGGTTGAAGCAGGATCCCACATACACGCTGGACCCGCACCTCACCGGCGGGGATGTGCTGAGCATCCTCTGGCGCCGGGGATGGGCCTTTCTGCGGGGGCTGTGGTGGCGCTGGCGGGTGGCCGAATGCCACGGCGTGCTCTTCGTGGGCCGGCGGGTGCAGATCTTCCACGCGCGGCACCTGCACCTGGGCCGCAGTGTCACCATCGAGGACGACGTGCGCATCGACGCGCTGAGCCGGGAAGGGGTCTGGCTGGGGGACAACGTGTCCATCGGGCGTTTCACCATGATCGAGGCCACGGGACTCCTCACCCTCCTGGGCAAGGGCGTGCGCATCGGTGCGAATTCCAATTTGGGAGATTACAACTACGTGGGCGGTGCCGGCGGGGTGACCATCGGCGAGAACGTGCTCATCGGCCAGTACGTCTCCTTCCACCCCCAGAACCACGTGTTCGACGACCCGGACCGGCCCATCAAGGCGCAGGGGACCACGCAGCAGGGCATTGTGGTGGAGGACGACGTGTGGATCGGCGCGCGCGTCACCATTCTCGACGGCGTGCGCGTGGGGCGGGGCGCGGTCATCGCCGCGGGCGCGGTGGTGACCCACGATGTGCCGCCCTACGCGGTGGTGGGCGGCGTGCCGGCCAAAGTCATCAAGTGGAGGAAAAACCCGGAAACGTGATGCGTACCTTACGCATCACGTGCACCCATCACGTCTCATGGACCTGATACTCGTATCCGCAGCCATCGTTATCGTTGTAGTCGGCATCCTGGCCGTGAGCCTGGCGTTCCTGCGCGCCTGGCCGACGGCCGCGATGGCCCTGCTGGTGGTGAGCGTGTATCTCAACCATTACAAGTTCGACGTGGGGCCGGTGAGTGTGCGCGCGGAGCACGTAGCCGTGTTGGCGCTGGCCGGGTTACTGGTGATCTACCTGGGCTGGCAGGGCATCTGGCCCCGGGTGACGGTCCCCGGGTTGTACGCCATTGGTTGGTGGCTGGCCCTCGCGCTGAGCGCGTTCCTCCACGCGCCCGATTTCGGGGACACGCTGCGGCACATCATCCGCCTGGGGCTCATGGTGCTGACGTTCCTGGTGACGGTGAACTTGGTCCAGCGGCGAGGGGAATGGCGCACGTTCTTCCGCATCCTGTACGGCGTGGGCCTGGCCGAGGCCGCCTACGGGGTGCTGGCCCGAGCCGTGTACGCGTGGAACTTCGGCACCCTCCACATGCTGGGGCACACCCTGCACAGCCCGTTGAACCTGGGGGTCCAGATCACCCGGTCCCTGCCGGTACCCGCGCCCTACGGCACTCTGGAGGAGGGGAACATCTTTGGCAGCACGATGGGCGCACTGCTCATCGCGTCCCTGGCCCTGTGGCTTCACCCGCGCGGGGGGATCTCCCGTCGCTGGAGTGGCCTGGGCATCCTCCTCACCGCCGCGGGGTGGATTCTGAGTTTGACCCGGGGCGCGTGGCTCGCGGTCCTCATCATCCTGCCCGTGCTGTGGGTGATCTACCCCGAGGACGGGAACCGGCGCCTGGCCCACCTGGGACTCCTCTTCGCCGCGGCGCCGGTAGCCTTGGTGCTGTTGGTGGCCGTCCTCCTGTTCGCACCCGATTCGGTGCCCGCGGTGGCCCGGTTGCGCACGTTGCTCAGCCTGCACGGGGACCCCACCTTCAACCTGCGCATGGAGCGCTGGTCCCTGGCCTGGGAGGACATCCGGATGCGGCCTTTCATCGGGTGGGGACCGGGCACGTTCGTGCAGTTGCACGGCATTCGCTATTTCGCGCCGGCCTGGTTGGATTCGCTGACCATCAAGAACGTGCAGGAGGGGGGATTCCTGGGCCTGGTGTTCCTCTACGGCCTGTGGGGGACCGCGGTGGGCGACGGCATTTGGGGCGTGCTGCAACCCAACACGCGGGATCGCGGCATGGTGCTGGCGCTGACATTGGGAGGTCTGGTGTTGTTTCTCGCGTATCACGTCACGGACGCGACCTGGCTGGCATTGGTGTGGGTATGGTTGGGTGTGTTGACCATCCGACCCGGGGGAAAGTGGGCAAGGTATGAAGACGCCTAAGCCGATTCTGTTCGTCCATTCGAGCAACGAACTCTACGGATCCGACGTAAGCCTGCTGGAACTGGTGCGGCGGCTGGACCGGGGCCAGTACACGCCTCTGGTGGTGCTGCCCAACGATCTGCCCTATGAGGGCCAGTTGGGCGCGGCCCTGACCAGCATTGGGGTGGACAACCGCACGGTGAACATGGCCATCCTGCGGCGCCGCTACACCACGCCCAAGGGGCTGGGCCTGCTCTTCGCCCGGCTGTGGGTGGGCACGTATCACCTGGTGCGGCTGATCCGCGATCACCGGGTGCGCCTGGTCCACTCCAACAGCAGCGCGGTCCTGTGCGGCGCGTTTGCCAGCGCGGTCGCGCGCGTGCCCCACATCTGGTACGTGCGGGAGATCGTCCAGGCGCCGCCCCTGGTCCGCCGCACCCTGGCCCGCCTCATTGCCTGGCGCTCCGACCGGGTGGTGGTGAACTCCCACGCGGTGGGGGAACACCTGGTCCAGGATGCGCCGGGGGTCAAGGACCGGCTGGTGGTCATCCCGCCCCCGGTGGACATGGCCCGGTTCAACCCGCAGAACGACGGCCGATCCGTGCGCGCGGAGTGGGGCGTAAGGGATGATGAAGTGCTCTTCGGCGTGGTGGGCCGCATCCACTGGTGGAAGGGCCAGGACGTGTTCCTCCAGGCCGCGGCCCGGGTGGCCCAACGCCTGCCCAACGCGCGCTTCGTCATCGTGGGGGATGTGGTGCCGGGGGAGGAGGAGTTGCGGGAGGGGTTGAAGGCCCTGGCCCGACAACTGGGCCTGGAGGACCGGGTCATCTGGGCGGGGTACCGGAAGGACGCGCCCCAGGTGATGGCCGCGCTGGACGTGCTCGTCCTCGCGTCCACATCCCCGGAGCCCTTCGGCCGGGTGATCATCGAGGCAATGGCTACGGCCAAGCCGGTCATCGCCACCGCGCACGGCGGTCCCCTGGAGATCGTCAAGCACGAGGAGACGGGCCTGCTGGTCACCCCCCGGGATCCGGAGAGCATGGCCGAGGCCATGATCCGCCTGGGCGAGGATCCGGATTTGCGCCGCCGCATGGGGGAGGCCGGCCTGGATCGCATCTACGGGGTCTACACCCTGGAGAAGCACATCGTCGCGTTCGAGCGGCTATATGAGGAGGTCCTGAGTGAGCGCTGATCTGGAACGATACCGGGAACAATACGGGCCGCTGCACATCGCCATGCTGGGCACTCGGGGCGTGCCCGCGTCCTACAGCGGGTTCGAGACGTGTGTGGAACAACTGGGAAGTCGCCTGGTCCAGCGGGGCCACCGGGTGACCGTGTACGCGCGGCCCCACCACATTACCTATCCCCATCCCACCTACAAGGGCATGCGCCTGGTGAAGATCCCCACCATCCCCAACAAGTACCTGGACACCATCGTGCACGCGTTTCTCTCCAGCCTGCACGCGCTCACCCAGGACTACGACATCGCGCTCTATTTCATCGTGGGCAACAGCCCCGTCACCTGGATCCCCCGACTGCGGGGGCAGATCAGCATCCTCAACGTGGACGGCCTGGACTGGAAGCGGGAGAAGTGGCCGGGATGGGCCAAGGCGTACATCCGCTTCACCGAGCGGCTGGCCACCATCCTGCCCAACGCGTTCCTCACCGATTCCCGGGTGGTGCAGCGCTATTACCGGGAACGGTACGGCAAGGAGCCGCCCTACATCCCCTACGGCGCGGAGGTGACCCGCCGACCGCCGGGGCCGGTGCTGGCCAAGTGGGGCCTGGAACCCCGCAAGTACATCCTGTTCGTGGGACGCCTGGTGCCGGAGAACTGCGCGCATCACCTGGTGGAAGCGTGCAACGGCCTGGACACGGACATGAAGTGCGTCATCGTGGGGGACGCGCCCTACGCGGAGGAGTACAAGGCCTACCTGCGATCCATCGCGGGCCCCAACGTGATCTTCACGGGCTACTGCTTTGGCGAGTGCTACGAGGAGATCAGCAGCCACGCGTACATCTTTGTGGAGACCTCCCAGGTGGGCGGCACGCACCCCGCGCTGCTGGAGGCGATGGCCTTTGGCAGTTGCGTGGTGGTCAACAACACGGAGGAGAACCTGGAGACCATTGGGGACGCGGGGTTCGCCTATGATGGATCCCGCGGGGGCGAGGCCCTGCGGGAAGTCCTCCAACACCTGCTGGACCACCCGGACCTGGTGGAGGAATACCGCCGCCGCGCGCTGGACCGGGTCCAGCGTTACTACACCTGGGACGCGGTCACGGACGCGTATGAGCGGATGTTCTACGAGTTGAAGTTTGGCTTGGGTGAACAAGCCCCGTAGTACCTTGGCCGCGGACGGGTCCGCGCCTTGGAGGAACTCCGAGTTTCCTCAGGAAAACCCATGGGGGGCTGCCTTCCCCATACCTCCTGATATCCTTTCACACGAACTTGACCTATTTATGGCCCTCTCCTAAAATGTCATCCTGACCAGAATGATGGACGGACAAAATTCGGTCCTCGGCGGCGGATGGGTCCGCGCTTCGGCGGGACGCCCACGTCCTTGCCCCGTGACAGAGAAGAGTTTTGGTGGTTGACGGGCTTGGCCCGTCCACACCAATCCCACATCCGGCAAGCGAACTGAAGGAAGGTAACACACAGGATGTTTGACGCACTGAGCGAACGGCTACAACGTGTCTTCGATAAGCTCTCCCAGCGAGGGGTGCTGACGGAGGAAGAGGTCGACGCGGCCCTGCGCGAGGTCCGCCTGGCCCTCCTGGAGGCTGACGTCAACTACAAGGTGGTTAAGTCCTTCATCAAGCGCGTCCGGGAACGGGCTATCGGGCAGGAAGCTCGCAAGGGTCTGACACCGGCCCAGCAGGTCATCAAGATCGTCCACGAGGAGCTGGTGCGCACCCTGGGGGAGCCGGGGAAGCTGGACCTGTCCGGCGCGCCGCCCCACGTCATCATGCTGGTGGGGCTTCAGGGGTCGGGCAAGACGACGACTGCAGCCAAATTGGCCCTGAAACTGCGCAAGGAGGGACATCGCCCTCTTCTGGTGGCCGCGGACACGTACCGGCCGGCCGCGGTCAAGCAGCTGGAAGTGCTGGGCCAACAGATCCAGGTGCCCGTCCACAGCGAAGGCACCGAGCCCCCTCCGCCGGACATTGCGGTCCGGGGAGTGGATTTGGCCCGCAAACGGGGGTACACCACGGTCATCATCGACACCGCGGGCCGTTTGCACATTGACGATCAGATGATGGCCGAGTTGGAGAGCATTCGCGATCGCACCCAGCCCAAGGAGACCCTCCTGGTTGTGGACGCGATGACCGGTCAGGACGCGGTGCGAGTCGCAGATGAGTTCAACAAACGGGTAGGGCTCACCGGGCTCATCCTCACCAAAGTGGACGGGGATGCGCGCGGGGGCGCGGCCATTTCCGTGCGGGAAGTCACCGGCGTGCCCATCAAGTTCCTGGGTGTGGGGGAGAAGCTGGACGCGTTGGATCCCTTCCACCCGGACCGTTTGGCCTCCCGCATTTTGGGCATGGGGGATATCCTCACCCTGATCGAGCGGGCCGAACAGGAGCTGGACCGAAAGAAGGCCGAAGAGGCGGAGAAACGGCTGCTGGAGGGCACCTTCACCCTGGAGGACTTCCTGGAACAACTCCAGGAGATGAAGAAGCTGGGTCCCCTTTCCCAACTGCTGGAACTGATCCCGGGCATGAACCGGCTGGCCGCCCAGCTGCCCGCGGAGGTGACGGACAAACAACTGAAGCGGATCGAGGCTATCATCTACTCCATGACGCCGGAGGAACGGCGCAATCCCCGGATCATCAACAGCTCGCGCAAGCGTCGCATTGCCCGTGGGTCGGGCACGAGCGTCCAGGAAGTGAACCAGCTGTTGCGCCAGTTCCGACAGATGCAACAATTGATGAAACAGTTGCGCAAAGGACGATTCCCGGGTAATCTATTTGGTGGACTTTTCTGAACGTGACGAGGAACGATTGAGGAGGTCCGCGGGAGGAAGGCTCACTTAGTTGGCCGCGTCCCGCGTGACGTTCCTCGTAGAGAAGATATCGGAGTCCCGCCAAGGGGCTCGAGTTTTGTGGGTCAACGAGATCCAAAACTGGAATTTCACACATATAAGGAGAGGTCGTTCATGGTTCGCATTCGATTACGCCGACAAGGAGCACGCAATCAACCGTCGTACCGCAT
>JAADDB010000157.1 GCA_013154135.1 Chloroflexota bacterium | reverse complement strand
GGGCGGGCTTCGCCCGCCCACCACGCACACAAAACTCTCTCTATGCACGGGGCGAGAACGTCGGCGTCCCGCCAAGGGGCGGACCCGTCCGCCGCCAAAATACTAAGAGCAGCGGAGAATGCGTCGGCCGGGGGCCTGCCCCGCACCCCGCAGGGGCGCTCCCGGCATTTAGCCCCTTAACCGTCAATCGTTACTCGTTACGCCGACACCCGAATTTGACAGCCCTAGAGTCCCACCTTATAATTAGGGCGTCGGTGCAGGAGCACCGAACAGGCAGCCGAAGTGGCGGAACGGGAGACGCGCTGCGCTCAGGACGCAGTGGGCACAACGCCCGTGTGGGTTCGAATCCCACCTTCGGCACCAAAAATGCCCGGGGGCTTCAGCACCCCCGGGCATTTTTCTTCAGAAGGGCAGCCGGATCCACAGAAAAGAGCCTTCGGCACGCATCCGGCAGGCGGGCAACGAGCAGGATAGGAGAGGGCACAATGAACCCTTCGCACGACCGTCAGAGAAAACGCCTGCCCTCGTTGAGTTGGGAATGGCTTTTGATGGGAGCGTTGGTCATCATCATCATCGGCTTTACCATCAGCTATACCCGACTCTTCTACGAGCTGCATCAAGCCAAACAAGCCCTGCACCAGGCCCAACAGGAACTGCGTCAAGAAGAACTACGCCAGCGGGACTTGGAGAAAGTCTACCAGGAAGTCCAGAACGGGGGCGAAGCCCTGGTGGACGCGATAGCCCCTCGGGCGTTGCGGTTGGCAAAGCCGGGGACGGAAATCTGGCAGTTTGACGGGGACACATCTTTATCCCCTGGCCCTGAGGATGCGCCTCCCCCCACGCCCACACCGGAACCCATATGGCACCGGTGGGCCCGGCTGTTCCATCTGGGCGGGGAAAAATGACGTGGACCACGGGACAACCGTGGGTTGACCAACCGACCCCATGCCCCTGGCCACGGACGGCCCCTTGGTCGTTCGCCGGTGGTCGGTCGTCGTTCGTCGGTCGTCGGTGGTCGTCCGTCTCCTTACAGCGTCCATCGGGAAACGGGCAACAACCCAATCTTTCGCATCACATCTTTCTCCAGCCCAAAAAATCCGTCCGCCAGAGGCGCACGTATCTTTGACAGGAAAACCAAACCATGCTATACTCTCCTATGCTGCGGGGTGGAGCAGTGGTAGCTCGTCGGGCTCATAACCCGAAGGTCGCAGGTTCGAATCCTGCCCCCGCGACCTCACCAGGGCGAAGTCAACGCACATCTGACTTCGCCCTTTCTTCTACAACTCAGCGCACATGGCGGCGTAGCTCAGTGGCAGAGCAGGCGGCTCATAATCGCCGGGTCACAGGTTCGAATCCTGTCGCCGCCATCGAACCCCACTCGGCACGGGTGGGGTTTTTCTTTGGCCTGTTGGACCGACCAGGGCCGGAGGCGCCCAACAAATGGGGACATCTCCCCCAACGGAGGGGCTCATCCCCTCCGGCAGCCCGACAAGGGGAGGAAATCCAACCATGAACGCGGTCATCCTGGCCGGAGGAGAGGGAACCCGGCTCCGGCCCTTAACCGTCGGACGTCCAAAACCCCTCATCCCTGTGGTCAACAAACCCATCCTCGCCCACATCCTGGACCTGTTGAAGCGCCATGGGATGCGGGACATCGTCATTGCCGCGGCCTACATGGCCAATGTGATCCAGGACTACTTCGGCAACGGCCATCCTCTGAACCTGGACATCCGCTACGCGGTGGAGGAGCGGCCCTTGGGCACGGCCGGCGCGGTGAAGAACGCGGCTCCCTACCTCCACGACACCTTCCTCGTCATCAGCGGCGACATACTCACCGACTTCGACCTCTCGCGGCTCATCGCCTTCCACAGGGCGCGGCACGCGTTGGCCACCATAGCCCTCTACCGGGTTGCCAACCCCCGGGAATTCGGCGTCGTCGTCACCGATGATGACGGACGGGTCACCCAATTCCTGGAAAAACCCTCCTGGGGCGAAGTCTTTTCCGACACCATCAACGCGGGCATCTACGTGTTCCAACGGGAGATCCTGGACCTCATTCCGCCGGACACCTTTGTGGACTGGAGCCAGGACGTGTTCCCCCGGCTCCTCCGGGAAGCGCCCGACCGGCTCTTCGCCCTTCCCCTGGAAGGCTACTGGAAGGACATCGGCACCATTCCCCAGTACATCCAGGCCACCCATGACGTGCTGCAACAAAAAGTCCAACTGGAACCCTTGGGCCAGGAATGGGCGCCGGGCATCTGGGTCCAGGAAGAACCCGACCTGGGACAAGACGTGACCTTGACCCCGCCCCTCTACTTGGGCCGGGGCATCAGCCTGAAGGACGGCGTCACCCTTCAGGGCCCCACCGTGCTACGGGATTACGTGATCGTCGACAACCGGGCCCTCATCGAACGGAGCATTGTCTGGCGCAACACGTACATCGGCGAAGGGGCCGAACTGCACGGCGCGATTGTGGGACGTCAGTGCAGCATCAAAGCCCGCAGTATCCTCTTCGAAGGCGTGGTGGTGGGGGACGAAACCAACGTGGGGGAAGGCGCGATCCTCCATCCCGGGGTCAAAATCTGGCCCCGCAAGGAGATCGAATCCGGGGCCGTGGTGCGGGAAAGCCTGGTGTGGGGCACCCGGGGACGTCGGGCCCTGTTCGGGCGCTTCGGCATCACCGGAGTGGTCAACGTGGACCTGACCCCGGAGCTGTGCGCCAAATTGGGCATCGCGCTGGGCGCAATCTTCCCCGAAGGCTCCTACATCGTGATGAACCGGGACCCCCATCGCAGCTCGCGGATGCTCAAGCGCGCGCTCATCGCGGGGCTCCCCTCCGCGGGCATCAACGTGTGGGACACCCATTCCGTGGCCATCCCCGTGGCCCGCTACTACACCCGTGTGAGCCCCGCGGTCGCGGGATTACACGTCCGCCTGTCCCCCTTTGACCCTCGGGTAGTGGACATCCGCGTGTTCGGAGCGGATGGGCAGAACCTGGACCGGGCCACCGAGCGAGCGGTTGAGCGGATCTTCTTCCGGGAGGATTTTCGCCGCGCGCCCATTGAGAAGATCGGCGTCATCGCGGACGCGCCCGACGTGACGGGCGCGTACATCCGGGGCTTCCTCAACCGCATCCAACAGGAAGCCGTGCGGGAGATCCGCTATCGCCTGGTGGTGGATTACGCGTACTCCCCCAACGTGGCCGTTCTGCCCGAGATCTTCTCCCGCCTGCACGTGGACGTCATCCCCCTCAACGCGCACGTGGACGAGAGCAAGATCTCCCTCGCGGAGGAAGCGCAGGAGCAGTGGCAGCGGGAGTTGGCCAAAATCGTGCGGGCCCTGGGCCGGGATTTGGGCATCCAGCTGGACGTGGGAGGGGAGAAACTCTTCCTGGTGGACGACCGGGGCAACATCCTGAGTCCCGAGTGGACCGCGTTAGTGGTCATCGACTTGGCCATGCGCTACCAATCGGGGCGGGCCGTGGTGGTGCCGGTGACCATGACCCAGGCCGTGGAGCAGGTGGTGGGCTTCCACGGGGGCTACGTCATCCGCACCCGTTACGACCTGCATGACCTGATGTCCCACAGCGAACATCCGGACGTGATCCTGGCCACGGATGGGCGGGGGCACTTCATCTTCCCCGAGTTCCAGCCGGTGCCCGATGCGCTCTTCGCCACGGTGAAAATCCTGGAACTCCTGAGTCGGCACAACACCCGCTTCTCCGATGTCATCGCGTTGCTCCCCCGGTTCCACATGGCCAAAGCCCAAATTCCCTGCGGCTGGGACCAGAAGGCCACGGTCATGCGGCGTCTGAACGAAGTGCTGCGGGACCGCCCCATGGAGACGTTGGACGGGATCAAGGTGTGGCTGGGGCCCAACCGGTGGGTCCTCATCCGCCCCGACCCGGACCGGCCGGTGTTGCACGTGGATGTGGAAGCTCCCACGCATGAAGATGCTCAGGCCCTGGTGGCCGAATACACCCGTTTAGTGGAGGAACTGAGAGGATCATGAACTTGCCCATCACCGTGGAGGAAGCTCGTCGTCTGTACACGGGCGGGGACGCGGCCCACGCGTTTGACCATGTCTTGCGGGTCTATCGGCTGGCCCGGCGCATTGGGGAGGCAGAAGGCGCGGACATGCGCGTCCTCCTCACGGCCGCGCTGTTGCACGACATCGCGCGGCACGAGCCGGATCACCACCTGCGGGGTGCGGAAGCAGCACGGCGTCTGTTGGCCGGGGAACCCCCCGCGTTTGTGGACGCGGTGGCTCACTGCATCGAAGCCCACCGTTTCCGGGCCGGCCCCGATCCCCAAACCCTGGAGGCGCGCATCCTCCAGGACGCGGACAAGTTGGATGCCATCGGCGCGGTGGGCGTGGCCCGAGCGTTCGCCCATGCCGGACATCACGGACATCGCCTGTGGGCGCCGTTGCGCCAGGTGGCCCGGGATCCCCGTCCGGAGGGGGAGGATTACACCCCTGTCCACGAGTACTGGTACAAACTCCGTCACCTGGCCGACATGCTGCACACAGAGACCGCGCGGGCCATAGCCCGGGAGCGCCACGCGTTCATGGACCGGTTCTTTGCCCAATTCGACATGGAATGCCAAGGAGAGCTGTGAGATGAGCTTGTTCCAAGAGCTTGTGCGCCCAAACGTGCGGGCCATGGACCCGTACGCTGCCATTGTTCCCTTTGAAGTGCTCAGCCGTCGGCTGGGCCGCGACCCTTCGACGATCATCAAGCTGGACGCGAACGAGAACCCATATGGGCCCTCCCCGCGCGTGCGGGAACGGTTGGCCCAGTTCCCCTACTATCACATTTACCCGGACCCTCAGCAGGAGGCGTTACGTGCCGCGCTGAGTGAGTACGTGCACGTGCCCGCGGATCACATCTTCGTGGGCCACGGCGCGGATGAGATCATCGACCTCCTCTGCCGCCTTTTCCTCCGGCCGGGGGATGCCATCATCAACGCACCGCCCACGTTCGGCATGTACGAGTTCGACGCACAAGTGAGCGGCGGGGAAGTGGTGAACGTGTGGCGGGACGAGCACTTCCGGGTGGATGTGGCCGGACTGGTGGAAGCCGTGGCCCAGGTGAACGGGGACGGGGAGAACCGCGCGAAGTTGCTCTTCCTCACGACGCCGAACAACCCGGATGGGAGTGTGTTGGACCCGGACGCGCTGCGGGTGCTCCTGGAGTTGCCGGTGATGGTGGTGGTGGATGAGGCGTACTTCGAGTTCTCGGACCAGGCGTCCTTTGTCCCCTGGGTGTTGGAACGGGAGAACCTCATTGTGTTGCGCACGTTCGCCAAGTGGGCCGGGTTAGCCGGGCTCCGCTTGGGGTATGGCGTGTTCCCCCTCTGGGTGATGGATTATCTCTGGCGCATCAAACAGCCGTACAACGTGAATGTGGCCGCAACGGTAGCCGGTCTGACCGCGCTGGAGGACCGCGCGTATTACGAGCCGATTTTGCAGGCTATCAAAGAGGAACGGGAGCGGCTGTACCGTGCGCTTCAGTCCATCTCCTATCTCCACCCCTACCCCAGTCAGGGGAATTTCATCCTGGTGCGGGTAGAAGGACGGTCGGCTCGGGAGCTCCAGCAGGCCTTGGCTCAAGAAGGCATCCTGGTCCGCTATTTTGACAAGCCGGGCTTGCACAATTCCTTGCGCATCAGCGTGGGGAAGCCGGAGCACACGGACGCGCTGGTCGCGGTCTTGCGGGAGTTCGAGCGGTGAAGCGGCTTGGGGTCCTCTGGTCCGCGGCGCTGGTGGGGATGGCCGTGCTCTTTGCCGGCCTGTGGGTCATTGCCCTCTCCGGCCGTGTGTTTTATCCCTTTGAGTTGGAGTGGCAGGAGGGGGCGATGGTGGTCCATGTGCTCCGCGTGCGGGCGGGGACTCCCCTGTACGTGCCGCCGTCCCCTTCCTTCATCCCCTTCATTTACCCTCCCTTGTACATGTACGCGGCCGCGGGGTTGAGTCGACTGCTGGGGACGGGGTTTCTCCCGCTGCGGGCCCTTTCTGTGGGGAGCACGGTGGCCGTGGCCGCGCTGTTGGGCTCCTGGGTGTACCGGGAGACGCGGCGACCGGCCGCCGCGGGGGCTACGGTGGCCCTCTGGCTGGCCACGTACCCCCTGAGCGGGACGTGGTTCGATGTGGGCCGGGTGGACGCGTTCTTCCTCCTGTGGGTGTGGATGGCCGCGTGGTTGCTGCGCTTTGGGGAAGGCCCTGCCGCGTATGTGGGCGCTTCCTTGGCCTGGACGCTGGCCTTTTTCACAAAGCAGACGGCTCTTTTTGTCCTGGCTCCCCTGTACGCCTGGCTTTTCCTCTCCCGACGGGTGCGGGCATGGCCTTTTTTGGTCGGGTTCCCCTTGCTCCTGGGGCTGGGCGTGGGGGCCGCGTACAGGATGACGGGAGGGTGGTTTGCGTATTATGTGTTCCGCCTGCCCGCGGGCCATGCTTTGCTTCCCCACATGGTGACGCGCTTTTGGTGGCACGACCTGTTGCCTCACCTGGGAGGCGCTCTGGTGCTCACCCTCGTGGCCGTGCTGTGGGGTCGGGGAGGTTGGGAGAAGGGGTTTTATGCAGCGCTGCTGGTGGGCTTGGTGGGCAGCGCGTGGTTTTCCCGGATCCACGAAGGGGGATATTTGAATGTGCTGATGCCGGCCCACAGTGGTCTGGCCCTGGGGACCGGCCTGCTCGCGGGTCGGCTCACGTTCCGGGGACGGTGGAAGGGAGCTCACGGGCTGGCCGCGGGCGTGGTCCTTCTCCAACTGATGTGGCTCCTGTACAACCCGTTGCCCTTGCGCCCCCCGGCTCGGAACGTGGCCGCGGGCCGGGCCCTGCTCGAAGTGTTAGTCCACATCCGGGGAGATGTGCTCATCCCCTATCACGGTTACCTGGCGGAGATGGCAGGGAAGAGGAGTTTTGCCCACGAAATGGCCATGTCCGATGTGTTGCGGGGAGATCCGGATGGCTGGGGCCGGAGGTTGGAGGCCATGTACCGGAAGGACATCCTCTCGGCGCGGTGGTCGGCCATTGTGTTGGACCGGGAGGATTGGCGCTATATTGAGGAGGTCCGTCGGGTGTACGAGGGGCCGGTTCGGGTGTTCCACGATGACCGGGTCTTCTGGCCGGTGACGGGCTTCCGCACCCGACCGGAGTACCTGTACCTGGGCGGACAGGGGATGGTGATGGGGAGATATTAGGGGATTGGGTGTCCGGCGGGCGGACGAAGCTTGCCGCTGTAATCTGTTGGTTGTAAAACAGGTGCGGGGAGGGGTAAACCTCCCCGCACCTGTGCTTCTCACGGCCTCGCTTATCGTTTCCCCAGGTAGAGATTGTCAAACCACGCGGTGTCCATGAGGTTCCCCGCGATGGAAAGCTGAACCTGGATTTGTTTGGTGTCCGGGTGGAAAGTCCATTCCGTGTCCGGCCCCAGGTCCACCTTCCACGTGTCCCACAGGGAGCGAAGGGTGAGGGACACGGGGATGGTCATCTCATCCAGACAACGTCCGTACTTGTCCAGTTGGATGAAGGTGACCCGAGCTTCCACGCCGGGCATGCCCCGCACATCCATCTCAAAGTGGTACTTCTCCGCGGGGTTCAAGTCGACCGTGTCCGATGTCCACGTGCCGCACGGCCCGAAGAAGCACCCGCCGATGAAGACGGAGGAGGATCCGTCACTGGCCAGGGAATGGGTCCACCCTGTGCCGAACCCCTGGCTGAACCAGCCTTCGGGCATGAAGCTGAAGAAGTGGCCCAGTTCGAAGGATGGGTTGGGCAGCAGGTTGGGGAAGGTGAACGTGGGCTCCGGTGTGTCCGTGGGCACCGGCGTCGGTGTGAACGTAGGTGTGGGCGTGAACGTAGGCGTCGGCGTGTTGGTGGGTCGACGAGTCGGTGTGAAGGTAGGCGTCGGCGTGTTAGTCGGCCGACGGGTCGGTGTGAACGTGGGTGTCGGCGTGTTGGTCGGCCGCCGGGTCGGTGTGGCCGTCGGTGTCGGTGTGTTGGTCGGCCGCCGGGTCGGTGTGAAGGTAGGTGTCGGCGTGTTGGTGGGCCGCTGGGTCGGTGTGGCCGTGGGCGTCGGTGTGTTCGTCGGCCGCTGGGTCGGCGTGGCCGTGGGCGTGGGTGTGTTGGTGGGCCGACGGGTCGGTGTGGCCGTGGGCGTCGGTGTGTTAGTCGGCTGCTGGGTCGGTGTGGCCGTGGGTGTTGGCGTGTTGGTGGGCCGCTGGGTCGGTGTAGCCGTCGGTGTTGGTGTGTTCGTCGGCCGCTGGGTCGGTGTGGCCGTAGGTGTCGGTGTGTTGGTGGGCCGCTGGGTCGGTGTGGCCGTGGGTGTTGGCGTGTTGGTGGGCCGCTGAGTTGGCGTGGCCGTGGGCGTCGGTGTGTTCGTCGGCCGCTGGGTCGGCGTGGCGGTCGGTGTAGGCGTGGGTGTCGGCGCGTCCGCGGCCACGGCTTGGCCCGCGTTGATCCGGCCCGCGCCCAGTTTGCCCTGGTAGGATGGGTTTTGGCTGTCGATGCTGTCCGCGCTCTCCTTCAGCTGCTGCTCGATTTGGTCCGGATCCCAGTTGGGGTGGATGGCTTTGACCAGGGCCGCGACACCGGCCACCAAGGGGGAGGCCATGGAGGTGCCGCTCATGGACGCGTATTCGCCGTCCGAGGTGAGGTAGGTGGAGACGATGCCCACGCCCGGCGCGGAGATGTCCACCCAAGAGCCGTAGTTGGAGAAGCTGGCTTTCTTGTCATCCCGGTCGGTTGCAGCTACGGCGATCACGTGTTCGTACGCGGCGGGGTACATGGGCGTTTCCTTGTCGTCGTTGCCCGCGGCAGCCACCACCAGGACGCCGTGGTCGTACGCGTAGTTGACCGCGTCCTCCAATGTGCTGGAGTTGGAGTACCCACCCAAGCTCAGGTTGATGATGTCCGCGCCCTTGTCGGTGGCGTGGACGATGCCCTTGGCGATGTTGGTCAGGGATGTGCTGTTGCTGTTGTCGGGGAAGACTTTGACGGGCATGATGGTGGTGCGCCAGCCCGCGCCCGCGACGCCGATGCTGTTGTTCCCCGTCGCGGCCACAATGCCGGCCACGTGGGTGCCGTGCCCTTCGGTGTCGGATGGGTCGTTGTCGTCGTTGCCGAAGTCGTACCAGGTGGAACGGTCACTGAGCCGCTCCCGCAGGTCCTTGTGCCCCAGGTCCACGCCCGTGTCCACTATCGCGACGACTACCCGGGAGTCCCCTTGGGTGATGTCCCAGGCTTTGGGGCTTTGGATCTTGGGGTGCGCCCATTGATCCCGATATCGGGGGTCGTTGGGCGTGGTGTCCATGAGGGTGACCCAGGCGTTGGGTTCCACCTCGCGGGCCCCCAGCAGTTGCCGGATGGCGTTCAGCATGTCCTGGGAGGGGAGTCCTTTTGCGAATTGGATTTCGAAGATGTTGAGCTGCGGGATCTCGTCGGTCACTCGGGCGCCGTAGAAGCTGAGTTTCCAATCAAGCCATTGTCGGGAGACAGGGCGCCCCATGCTTATGAGAGCGGTATCCACCGTCGGGTCGGGGCTACCGTTGATTTTCTGGATCATGTCGCCACGATCTTGGATGAGGGGCAGATGCTGTTGATATCCACCGTCGGCCAAGCCCTGCAGGGGGAAGAAGAGGATGGAGAGGATGAGAAGGGCGATGAGGGCAAGTCCTCCGGTGGATAGGGTGAATCGATTTGGACCATTCATGACTGAGTACCTCCATGGTTTTTGATGATGGGTGTCACCGAATTCCTGGTCGGACAGGACACTGGTTGGATCAACGTATTCCGATGCTAAAAGGTTACGCGGATTCTCTACCCAAAATGGTGTGCTTTGATGTACCAATATCTTGTGCGTGTTCGTCGATTGCGTTCATAAAAAAGTCGACGTACGGTTAGACGCGAGGGGGAGAGCTTTGGTTACGAAGAAACACGTGGGAAAGATGACAGTTTGCTGTCAGTCATGGGGGAATGGGGGCAAATGCCCCGCATTTCGTGAACGGTAATATACGGC
>JAADDB010000241.1 GCA_013154135.1 Chloroflexota bacterium | reverse complement strand
CCGGGCTAAGTTTGGAGAAGCCCCCTGCGGGGGCTCTGGATGGGCGCACTGCGTGCGCCCCTACCGCTCGTGAACGGCCGAGAATCGCCACAAACGGCCGTGTAAGGCCCTCCCGCCCCCTTACTCGTTACTCGTTATGCGTTAGGCTCTTCGCCCATCCCGGCCGACCTCATTCTCCCGCCGATCCCCCTTAATCGTTAATCGTCAATCGTTACTCATTAATCGTCAATCGTTTTCCCCAAGTACCCAACCCCCAACAACGCAAAACCTCCCATCGCCAAAAAGCCCACCACCGCGGGCCCGGTCAAGCCCACTTCCCAGGCCAGAATACTGTCCCCCAGCCATGTGGCCGCGTACGCCACGGCCGGCCAGGCGTCGAAACGGGTGGGACGGTCCCGGTGTGGCGGTGAGCGCCATCCTTCCGCCCACCGGAAGAGGAGGTAGATGGTGAAGGTGGTGAGAAGCCAGCCAAAGAAGTTGTGGACCGGGATCCCGAAGTAGGCCCCTCTTTTTTCCCAGACCCAATGGCTGTGTTGCACCATCATCGGATCCATCACCAAATCCCACGCGGTGGTGGCAAACGCGGCCAGAAGCGAGAGCCACACCTGTACGCTCCGTGTCTGCGGCATCGACAACCCTCGTCCTAGCCACTCAACCACGGTGTGGGCTGTGTACAACATCATGAACCAGGCTATCGGAATGAGCACCGGCACCAGGCCGAACACCTTGGGGCCCAGGGTGTTCCCGTAGTGATACGGCCCATACACCCATCCCGTCATCACCCCCACCCCCTCGAACACCAGGCTGACGACCACAGAGATGACCAAGAACCTCAGCGTGCTCCTGGCTCCCCACGTGATGTACGCGTGCCCCAGCGCGAAGAGGAAAAAGGAGAGGGTGGAGAAGATGAGGATGGCCAGGACGAAGGGGAGCCCCACAAAAGGGCGCACGATCATGTATACCAGTGTGCCGATGTACGCGAAGAGCGCGTACTTTGTCAACCCTCTAGCCCACATGGGCGCTGTGTTCTTCCTCATGAGCGTGATGCTCGCGAGTGAACCCGTCGCTTTTCCTTGGGGATTTCCGCGAGGAGGGGCAAACCCACCTGACTCACATCCTCCCGGTCGTAGAGCGTCTCGTCCACATAGTGCCACAGGAATACCAGGCCCACGCCCAGCAGCAACGCCAGGAGCAGGCGGATCGGCCCTTCCAGCTTCTGACGGAGCCCGGGAGTGACCGGTCCTATGTGGGGGCCGTCCACAAGAATAGCCTCGGTGCCGTACCCGAAGGTTTGGGGGAAGAACGTGGCACTGTCCTCTTCCACCGTTTGGATGACCGCATGGGCGATGGTGGGAAGTTGTTCGGGATTGGGCCAGTACACCGAGATGGTGATCAACCGGTGTAACTTGCCCGTCTGGGTGCTGCCCTGGATTGCGCCGGCCGGCACGGTAATGCCCTTCTCCTGCAAGCGCTGGGAAACGCGGGCCGCGAACGCGGACCCACGGACGACTTCTGCGAAATCGTCGATGAGGTATTCGCTGGTCAACCACGTATAGTACCGGTCATACCCGTACACTTGGGGGGAGATGGGCTCGGGTTTTACCCCGACCAGAAAGCGCATAGTAGCCACATAGCTGGGGGGTGGGGAAGGTCTCAGTGCCCACAGCATCCCGGCTGCCAGGAGCAAGAGAGTCGGCAGCCACCAGCGGCGTTTGAGAATTTTCCAGTACAAGCGCAACTCCACGGTCTGTCCCCTTTCTGGGTTGGATATTTCCTGGGTTGTCCCGAGAGCTGGAGTTTGGACAAAAGACCCTGGCTGGCGAACAAGGTTCAGCTTCCACTTTTTCACGTGTGCGAAACACGTCAAGCCTGCTCATCGAACACGGCGACTGAGTTCCAGCCCTTTGCCGATGGGTACGGTGATGGATTCGTAGAGCGGGTGGTGGCGCACGTGTTGAATGTACGGGGCCAGGGCCTTGGCATGGGATGTCACGTTATCCGCCACGATGAGGCCGTTGGGTAAGAGCTTGGGCGTCACGAGCTCGAAATAAGTGATGTAATCCGCCTTGGTCGTGTCAATGAGCACAAAGTCAAAGGGGCCGGCAAGCTCCCCTACGGTCTGGCGTGCATCGCCGATGAGAAACGTCACAACCCCGTGCAATCCGGCCCGGCGGACATGCCGCCGACTCACCTCGGCCCGAGCCACCTCGATCTCACAAGTCACCAGATGTCCGCCGTTGCGGTGGGCCGCATGGGCCAGCCAGAGCGTCGAATATCCCACACCTCCGCCGATTTCCAGGAGCCGGCGGTATTTGCCTATCAGCACCAACATGTGCAGAAAGCGGGCGCTCTCCGGATGCAACTTGGGCGCCCACATGCGCTCCTGGCCTGTCTTGTGGAAATCCTCCTCCAGTTCCCGGATCACTTGGGCCACGCGTTCATCAAGGAACGCCAAGGCATCCATGCATCACTCCTTTGTCCCTCTCAGTAACGATTGACGAGTGTGGTCCATCGTATCACGCAATATTGTATCCTACCCTGATGGACGGGCACAACTCGGTAGCACCTGGGCGGTCGATGCCCCTCCGGGCCTTGGTTCCTGCTGCTGCTCATAATGAGCCGTGGGCGTTGGACGAATTGGCCGATTCCGGGTAAGATTAACCCGACTCTCCGTGGAAAAGGCTCCACGCCCCGCGGATATCACAAAGGTGGAAATCCCATGGATACGACCACACATGCCAACGAACTGCAACGACTCATCCTGGAAGCCAACAAAATAATGGAATCGGGCCAGCTGGAAGAGGCGTTGCGCGCCTTGGCTCGCGTGGGGGAACTGGCCACCGACCTGGGCGAGTGGGACACGGCCATCCGGGCGCACCAGATCACCGCGGAGGCCTTCCACCAAGGGGGGAACTTAGGCGCTGCCTTTTCCCACGCGGCCGAAGGCCTCTACCTGAGCTTGGAACACGCGCCGGACCAAGTCCTCCCCGCGTTGGGCCAGATCTTGGCCTTCATGGAAAAGGCCATCGCGGAACGACGCTACTACGTGGCCGAGGAAGTGGGCCCCGGCCTCCTGCGCGAACTGGAACACCTTACCCCGGCCGAAGGAGCCGAGGTTTGGCGGGATTTGGCCCGGGAATTGGCCATCGTCATCATGCTCGTGGGCGATGCCAAAGGGGATGAGGAACACCCGTCCTTTGTGGAGGCGTTGACCCGAGCGGCCTTGGTGGACAGGGGGACAAAAGGTCGGTTGAACTTGAACATGTGGGTCCACAGCACGGCCATTCGAGCGGAAAAGGTGACCGACGGACAGAACTCGGTAGCACCTTAGCGGCGGACGAGGCGGATACCCCGTGTTACCCATCGGCCTGGTTCCGCCACCGAGCCAACCCGACCGCGGTCGTTCGTCATTGGTCGTCGGTGTCCCACGCAACACGAAGCACCGTTCTCTCCGGGGAACGCCAAATCCTGAAGGACTCATTTCCGTTGCATGTCATCCATAAGGTGAGGTCAGAACATGAGTGAACAACAACCCTTGGGCATTGTCTGCGATTCCAGCTTGAACGTGCCGGACGAAATCCTCCAAGAATACCACATCCCCGAAGTCCCGGCCCTTGTCGTCTTCGGCCCGGACGAGGTGTACCGGAACAAGGTGGATTTACCCATCGAAGAATTCTACCGTCGATTTGTGGACCTGGGCGAACAACCCACCACATCCCAGCCCACGCCCTTGCAGTTTCTGGAAGCCTACCGCGCGGCAGGGACGCGGCAAATCCTCTGCCTGACCGTCACATCCAAGCTCAGCGGCACGTACAACTCCGCGGTGCAGGCCGCGGAAATGGCCAAAGAGGAGGGGCTGGACGTGGTGGTGTGGGACACCCTCTTCGCGTCCATGGGCGGAGGCTGGCAGGTCATCCACGCGGCGCGACGGGCTCGGGAGGGCGCGGATAGGGACACCATCCTCGCGGAATTAGAGCGCATTCGGGCGCGGATGTTCGGGTTCCTTACCGTGGACACGCTCAAATACCTGGCCCGCGCGGGTCGCATCTCCACGACTCGGGCCCGGGTGGGCAACCTCCTCAACATCCGGCCCATCCTCCATTTCACCGAAGGGCGGTTGGAAGTGCTCAAACAGGAACGGGGGCGCAAGCGCTCCAAGCGAACCCTTATCCGCCTGGCCCAGGAGCGGGTCAACGGCCGTCCCATTCGTCTGGCCGTAGCCCACGCCAACATCGAAGAAGAAGCCACAGCCTTCCTGGAAGAGTGCAAACAACAACTGAACGTGGTCGAATCCTACGTGGTGGAACTGGGACCGGTGGTCGGGTCCATTGGAGGGCCCGGCCTGTTGGCCCTGACCGGCTATGCGGTGGACGAGGAATGACCATGCGCATCGTGTTAGACGGGATGGGCGGGGATCACGCCCCGGAAGTCACAGTAGCCGGCGCAGTCCAGGCCGCGCGGGATTTTGGCGTTCACATCCTCCTCGTGGGGCCTGAGCCCCTTCTCCGGGAGGAGCTGAAAAAGTACGAGGACACCTCACGCATCACCCTGGTTCACGCGGCCGACTGGATCCGGATGGACGAACACCCGGCCGCGGCCGTTCGTGCGAAACCCCAGAACAGCATGAGCGTGGGCATGCAACTGGTCAAACAGGGGGAAGGGGATGCCTTTGTCACCTGTGGCAACACCGGGGCCGCGTTGGCGGCTGCCCTCTTCACCCTGGGCCGCATCCGAGGAGTCAAGCGTCCCGCGCTGACCACCCTCTTCCCCACCCTGGACGGTCAGGCTTTGGTGTTGGACATCGGGGCCAACGCGGACTGCAAGCCCCTCTACCTCCAACAATTCGCCCGCATGGGCGACCTCTACGCTCGCCACGTTTTGGAGTGGTCCGACCCCCGGGTGGGCCTTCTTTCCATTGGCGAAGAAGCGGGGAAGGGGAACACCCTGGTCCAGGAGGCCTTCTCCCTTCTCCAGGAAACAGAGGCCATCCACTTTGTGGGAAACGTGGAGCCCAAGGAAGTGGTGCAAGGCCAGGTGGACGTGGTCGTGACCGACGGGTTCACGGGCAATGTGTTCATCAAGACCGCAGAGGCCACTGGGACGCTGCTCTTGGACGTGCTGAAGGAGGAAGTGAAGAAGCGCCCCGTGGCCGCGGCCGCGATGCTCCTGGCCAAATCCGCGTTCAAGGCCACCATGCGGCGTTTGGACCCGCGGGAGTTTGGCGGAGCGCCACTTTTGGGCGTCAACGGTGTTGTGATCATCGGTCATGGACGGAGTGACGCTTACGCGGTGAGAAATGCGGTTCGGACGGGCATCCAGGCGGTGGAGGCCCGCATTGTGGAGCGCCTGACACATGCCCTGATGAGCTGACATATCTGGCCTTGGAGCAGGAACATCACAAAGACAAGACTCTCCAGCAGGGGGAAAGCGTATGAGAGAACACGTGGAACAATTGGTGACGTTACTCAAGGAAATGCCGGGCTCCGGGCGCCGGGCCCTTCGCGATGTCCTGGACGCGCTGGAGCATCCAGAACACGGGGGACAGCTGAGCGATGCCCTGCGCCGGTTGCGGCGAGCTCTCCACCAGGCGGGATGGGGCGGATTCTTGCCCCGACGCCGTGTGGTCATCACCGGGATGGGGGCTATCACACCGGTGGGGCATTCGGTGGAGGAGACGTGGGAGAACTTGGTGGCCGGAAAATCGGGCATCGATTACGTGACGCGCATCGACGTCTCCGATCTCCCCACCCGGATCGCGGCGGAGGTGAAGGACTTCGACCCGACCGCGTTTGGCATCAGCAAGCGGGATGCCCGGCGCATGGCACGGGCCAGTCAATACGCTTTGGCCGCGGCGCAACAGGCTGTCGAGGACGCGGGCATCGAGTCCCTACTCGAACGAGAAGGGGATCGGGCCGGCGTGGTCATGGGGACCGGACTGGGAGGTTTTGACCTGTACGAAAATCTCCTCGTGCGCGCGGGCAGCAGCGGCCGATGGCGCGTTCGCCCCATGGACGCGATCGGCGGATTGCCCAACATCCCTGCATTCCACATCAGCGAACGGTTTGGCCTTCGCTCCGTTTCCGAGACCGTGGTCACCGCGTGTGCTTCGGGCACGCAGGCCTTGGGCAACGCGGCCGAGTTGATCCGTCACGGCATTTTGGATGTGGCCCTGGCCGGCGGGGTGGAAGGACTGATTGTCCGCACCTTTTTCGTGGGTTTCAGCATGATGAAGGCCCTTAGCACGCGCAACGACCCACCGCACAAGGCCAGTCGCCCCTTTGATGCCACGCGGGACGGGTTTGTCATCGGCGAGGGGACCGCGGTCTTCGTCCTGGAGAGTTTGGAACACGCGTTGCAGCGCGGCGCGCGCATTTACGCGGAAATCCTGGGCCACAGCGCCACCTCGGACGCGTACCACATGGCCGCACCTGACCCGGAGGGGCGAGGGGCCCAGTTGGCCATGCAGTACGCGCTGGAGGACGCGGGCATCCGACCCGAGGATGTGGATTACATCAACGCCCACGGCACATCCACGCCCCTGAACGACAAAACAGAGACGTTGGCCATCAAGCGGGTCTTCGGGGAGCACGCGTACAACCTGGCGGTGAATTCGACCAAGTCCATGCTGGGCCATGCCTTTGGCGGGGCCGGCGCTATCGAGGCTTTAGCCGTAGTCAAGTCCATCCTCACGGGCATCCTTCACCCCACCATCAACTACGAACATCCGGACCCGGAGTGCGATTTGGACTACGTGCCCAACGAGGCGCGCCGGGTGGAAGGGGGTATCCGCATAGGGATGTCCAACTCCTTTGGCTTGGGGGGCCAAAACGCGTCCATCATCATCGGACGCTTCGGGTAACCCCGGGCTCGCCCGTCCCCTCAACGGAGTTGCTTCCGTTGAGGGGATGGGGAAGGAAAACAGGGGGCGTTGGAATCAGCCCCCACTCAACAGTTGGATGGCCTCCTCCACCGATTCGGGACTGCCGATGATGGCCACCCGATCTCCCTGGCGGAGGGTGGTGTCCCCGTGGGGCACCAAGACCACATTTTCCCGCCGGATGCTCAGGATGAGCGCGTTGCCCGGGAGGCGAATGCGGCGAAGGGGGATGCCGATGAACGCGGGATTACGCACCACGGCTTCGCCCACGGTGACTTCGTCATCCTCCCGGATGAGCAAGTCGAAGGTGGTGGGAAATCGGAGGGCTCCCTCCAGCGCGATGACCGTGGCCAACGCGGGTTGGACCACCCGGACTCCCAGGGCTCTCAGCTTCTCTGCCAGGGTCACCGAGCCCACCCGGGCCACCACAATGGGCACCTGGAACGTCTCCTTGGCCAGCACACACACCTGGTACCGGGTTTGGGGATGAGGGGTCAACGCGACCAGGGCTTTGGCGTTTTCCGCACCGGCCTGACGTAGCACGTCCTCCTTGTTTGGGTCCCCCGCGATGACTCGATATCCCTTCCGACCCAACTCCTCCAACCGATGGTGGTCCATGGCCACAATGGTGATCTTCTCCCCGGCCCGGCGCAGCCGTCGGGCCAGCAGTTCGGCCATCTGATCCGCACCCACGATGATGACCCCTTCCCGCCGCGGGGGTTCCACAGCCCGATACAGTCGGTTGAACAGCATGGGGGAAAGGGTACACGTGATCACCGCGATGAAGATGATGTTCGCGTTCACCGCTTCGGTGATGGCTCCGATGCGCAAGGCAATGGCCGCGGCCGCGATGATCAGGGAGAGGCGGGAGGAGAGGAGAAATCCCGCGGCCAAAGTCTCCCGCCACGAGAAGCGCACCCGATAAATCAGCGCGGGCACGAGTTTGACCACATAGGCGAGGATGAGCAGGACGGGCACCAACAGGAGGGCCGAAGGGGAGGAGATGAGCGCGTGAAGGTTGAAGTTGATGCCCACGGTGATGAAGAAGATGGGGATGAAAAACCCATACCCGATGGCATCCAACTTCTCCCGCAGGGGGGATTCCCCGTGGCCGGCCACGAGGCTGATGATCGCTCCGGCCAGGAACGCGCCCAAGATCACCTCCACGCCCAGGGCTTCGGCCAGGACCACCCAGGCCACCATGAGGGCGAACGCGCCTCGGACTTGCAGCTGGGATGTGGCCGAGGAGAACTCCTCCAGCACGTTGCGCAACACGGGGACGTTGGCGAAAAATCGGGCCACCCGCACGGCCAAGGCGAACGCGGCCAGCAGGATGAGGATGAGCAGCAGGTCTAGTGTGAGCCCCCGGCTGATCAGCGCGATGACCACCGTCAGCAAGAAGAGGGTGACAAAGTCCGCGACCAGCGCGGCCGTCAGGATGGCCTGGCCGTACGCGGTGCCCAGAAGCTCCTTCTCCTTGAGCACGGGGACCACAATGCCCAACGACGTTGTGCTCAGGATCAAACCCATCAACAGCACATTCTCCACCAGCCCCATCTGGGCCAGCCACCAGGCACTGGCCCAGCCCAGGAGCAAGGTAGCCACGAACATGGTCAATGCCAGGACGATGGGCCGTTGCCACCAGGGTTCCTCTCGTCTACCCTGGCCGCCGATGAGAAGGCTGAAGTCCACCTCCAGCCCGGAGAGGAACATCAGGTATGTGAACCCAAACTCGGCCAGGAACTCGAGGGTGGGTGACGGTTCTATCAAATTCAGACCGCTGTGTCCGATGACCATTCCCGCCAGGATCTCCCCGACGACAATGGGGAGTTGGACGATCCGGAAGCGGGAAGAGAGTAGCGGCACCAGTACGGCAAGTCCGGTGATGAGCAACAACGTGACAAAAGGGTTGTGGGCCATATGTCCGTTAACTCCGGTTGGAATCCCAAATGCCTGTTCGAGCTGCCAAATATGTCCAAAGTCCCGTGTTGGCTTTCCCACGAGGCCCCCGCAGGCCCTCAGGGCCAGGGGGATTTACCGAATTGCTCTGCTGCGCGCGAATTCGTTCGCGGGTAAGCCAACATTGTCCAGTATTTGTGTCGGTATTCTACGGAAATTCCCACCAAACGCAAAGTGCTCTTCCCGCGTGACCGGACTTTGGACAAACAGCCTTGGTTGGCTAACATAACCCAGGAGTATCCTAGAGGCGGGACTTGGGACAAATTTCTCAAGCTGCCACGTTTTGTCCAAAGTCCAATTGGAGGAGGGGGCCTGCGTTGTGTGGGCTAAACCCGCTGACCCCCTTTTCGGCTCATACCCAAACAAAGTGAGGGAACATGCACGAGCGTACGGCAAAGGGATTGGAGTGGGACGCGGTGAAGGACCGCCTGGCCCACCACACATCCTTTTCAGCAGGGCGTGCTTTGGCCCTGGCCCTGGAACCGAGCACGGATTTGCAGGAAGTGCGGCGCCTCCTGGAGGAGACGCGGGAGGCACGCGTCCTCTTGAATACCCGAAACGTCCACCTGGGCGGTGTTCACGACATCCGCCCCCTGGTGGACCAGGCGGAGCGGGGGAAGATCCTGACCCCGCAGGAGCTGTTGGATGTCCGGAGCACCTTGCAACGCGCACGCCTCCTCCGCCAGTCCATCACCCGGGCCGCGAATCAGTTCCCCAACCTGGCCGATTGGGCCCATCAGCTGGAGCCCTGTCCTCACGTGGCCGATGAGATCGGGCAGGCCATCGACGACCAGGGGGAGATCTTGGACGCGGCCAGTCCCAAATTGGCCCGCATCCGTCGGGAGTTGCGGGAGAGCCGGGAACGGGTCACCCACACCCTGGAGCGCATGATCCGCAACCCCGAAATCGCCCAATACCTCCAGGAGCCCCTCATCACCCAGCGTGGCGGACGTTATGTGATCCCCCTGAAAGCGGATTACAAAGGACGCATCCCCGGACTCATTCACGACCAATCGGCCAGCGGCGCGACTCTCTTCATTGAACCCCTGGCCGTCGTGGAGTTGGGCAACCGGGTGCGGGAATTGGAGTTGGAGGAGGAACGGGAGATCCGCCGCATCCTCGCGGATTTGAGCAACCTGGTGGCGGAGGAGGCCCCTTACATCGTCCGCACGGTGGACGTGTTGGCTTATCTAGACCTGATCTTCGCCAAAGCCAAGTACGCGGACGAATTGG
>JAADDB010000282.1 GCA_013154135.1 Chloroflexota bacterium | reverse complement strand
ATAAAGCATTTCGGGTTCAGTTGGTAAGGTGCCAAAACAAGGGCGTTTTTCGTGCTTCGCCCGCTGATTGCGCAAAATCTGGGTTAATCGTTACTCTAATCGTTACTTTCCACCGGCCTGTGGCCTTGGACCACGATGCGCCAAGTTTTCACAGGTCCGCCCAGGAGTTGGATCTCCAGGTGGAACGGGGTCGTTCCCCCCGGCGGGATGACATTGTGTACAGGCGCTCCCTTGCGAATGCCCACGACCCGCTGTTGCGCATCGTACAGCGTAGCCACCACCACAACCCCCACCACATCCGCATCTCCCACATTGCGCACGAGCCCATCGAGAAAATACGTGTGATACCCTTCCCCCTCCCCTTGCACCTCCTCGGCCCTCAGGTCCAGATAATACCCGCCCACAAAGCCGGGCAAGGCTTGGTGGACCGTCACCTGATAGGAGGTGAAGGACGAGGGGGCATCCCGAAAGCGCAGCGCGAAGGGAGCTCGTTCCCCCGCGGGAAGAAAGTCCAAAATAGCCCGCGCGTGGGCCACGGCCAACACGCGCTCGTGCTCATCCAGGAGGGAGCCCTCCACCTGCACCTGTTCCACATCCATCCCGCTGGTGTTCACCACCTCTCCCAAGATCCACACATCCCCCAACCGCGTTGGGCGGACGTAGAGTCCCTGGATGTGCAGTGGGATAGGGGTGGGCGTGGGCGTGGGCGTCCCTTTCACCTCCCCGCCGACGGGGATGACCAGGGGCTGCCCGATCTGCAATCGCCGTGGGTCCACAATCCCGTTGGCGTCCTGCAAGGCCTGGACACTGACGCCAAAGCGTCGGGCAATGCTGATGAGGTTATCCCCCTTCTGGATGGTGTAGATGAGGGGCGTGGGCGTAGCTGTGGGCGTCGGCGTGGGAGGAGGCGTGTAAGGACGGGGGGTGGGTGTCGCGGGCCGACGTGTGGGAGTCGGCGTCGGCGTGACCGTGGGCGTTGGGGTGGGGGGCAGGGGTGTGGGCCGGGTGATGACGCGGCCACATCCGGTCATCATCAGGAAGAGGATGAGGATTCCCCAGGCGACCACGTATCCCCGTCTCATGAGCGCCTCATCCTACTCCGACTTTTCCACAAACCCCAACAGCTGGGGTTCGCCCCACACAGCCCACTTCCAGTGATGCTGGCCCAGCGCGTCGGTGATGAACTGGATGGTGGGGGTCATGCCGGCCAGGTTGGGCAGGTCGACGATGAAGTATTCCCACTCGTTAGTGTGCTTGAGACGGCTCCAAATGCGCCGGCCGTTGAGCCGGATGCGGAATCCCACCGGGTTATCCTCGCTGAGAATCGCGCCATCTCGGATGCCGATGGCGAAGCGGAGTTGCAAGATCTCCACGTTCAGTGGGATGGTGGGTTGATATTCCACCACAGCTTCTCCCTTGAGGGGGGGATGTTGCCAGATGGCCGGTTTCAGGACCATGCCGCACTGGGCCGGTCCCACTTTAATCTCCATCCCCTCGGGCGAGCCGGTGCTCGCCTTGGATGCTTGGTCAAAGTGTTCGATGAAATCATATTGCCAGACGATGTGTCGTTCCGGGTGTTCCTCATCGCCCACAATGGAACGCCATTGCTCCTCCTGCCACTTCAGGTAAGCGATGAACTGGCTCAGCTGGGCCAAACTCTCCTCCGACAGGTCATGCAATCGTCGGACCAGTGAGTCAATCAGCTGTTGTCGGTAATCCACATGTGTCATCGGTCCCCCTCACATTGGACGAACCAGCCGGGCCCGTGGGCTTCCCGGTTTACAGAATGCGTTTGCCCAGGAGGGAAGCGCTCAATTCCACCGCGATCCGGGCCGTCTGGTTGCGTCGGTCCAAAATTGGGTTCACCTCTACAATGTCCAAGGACCCTATTTTACCCCATTCGGCCAGGATTTCCATAAGAAGATGGGCCTCCCGGTACGTGAGTCCGCCGCTGACCGGCGTGCCCACCCCTGGGGCCACATCTGGGTCCAGGCTATCCATGTCCAGACTCACGTGGACGTATTCCAGACCGTGGAGCTGAGTGATGATGCGGCGGGCCACCGTGGCCATGCCGAACTCATCGATATCCCGCATGGTGAAGACGGTAATGCCGCTGTGCCGTAACGCCTCCCGTTCTCCTGGGTCCAAGTCGCGGGTGCCCACCAGGACGATGTGCGCGGGTTGGACTTTGGGGCCGGGATATCCCACCTGGACGAGGGGTTCTGGGCCTCGGCCGGTGATGACCGCGACGGGCATGCCGTGGATGTTGCCGGTGGGGGACGTCTCCGGGGTGTTGAAATCCCCGTGTGCGTCGATCCAGATGAGGCCGATGTCGCGTCCTTCGGAGACTGCGGCCACGGTGCCGATGCTGATGGAGTGATCGCCGCCGAGGAAGAGGACGAACGCGTTTTGTTCCCGGCAGGCGCGAGCGCGGCGGTAAATCTCCTGGGCCGTGGCCGCGACGGCTTTGAGATGGCGTGCGCGGGTGTTGGGTTCCTCCACCTCCTCCTCGGGCACGGGTACGGGGATATTCCCGCCGTCCACCACTTCATAGCCCAGCGCGGCCAGAGTGGGGCCCAGGCCCGCGTAGCGCAGCGCGGAGGGCCCCATATCCACCCCGCGCCGGCTCTGTCCCAAATCCATGGGCACACCGATAATGTGAACTCGCTTCCTCATAGTTTGCCTCCTGGAAGTAAGGAGTAACGGTTGACGATTAAGAGGGATGGCCCTTCGACGCCGAGCGGGTCAGAGAAAGTTCCCCTTGGCCGCGGACGGGTCCGCACCTTGGTGGGGCGCCCACAAAAAACAGCTCGCCTCGGAGGTGGGAAAATAGGGAAGACCTATCCCTTCCCCGCTCTTTCACCCAACCCCCTGCCTCGCGTCACCCCTCCATTCTATCACGATATTCCCTCCTTGGGAGAAGGGGCAAGGCCGGGCGGATGTCATGGCCGACCGTCTGGCGCCCACTTGATTTGACGAGCAGCCGTCCTGGGCCTACAATAGGCGCTAACCACTCAGGGGGCCGACGTTATGACGCCAATTATCCGCATTGAAAATCTCTGGCATGTGTATCAGTCGGATACATCCACGCCGATTGAGGCACTGCGTGGCATCGACCTCCACATCCATCCCGGCGAGTACCTGGTCATTCTCGGCCATAACGGCAGTGGAAAGAGCACCCTGGCCAAACACCTGAACGGCCTTCTCCTCCCCACACGTGGGGACGTGTGGGTCAAATCCTGGAACACCAAGGACGACCACCACATTCTGGACATCCGCAAGACCGTGGGCATGGTCTTCCAAAACCCGGATAACCAGATTGTGGCCACGGTGGTGGAGGAGGATGTGGCCTTTGGCCCGGAGAATTTGGGGGTGCCCCACGACGAACTCCGCAGGCGGGTGGACTGGGCCCTGGATGTGGTGGGCATGACCGCGTTCCGCCATCGTCCTCCCCACCTGTTGAGCGGGGGGCAGAAACAACGGGTGGCCATTGCCGGCATCATCGCCATGCGCCCCGAAGTCCTAGTCCTGGACGAGAGCACCGCGCTGCTGGACCCGGTGGGGCGACGGGATGTGCTGGCCATTGCCCGGCGGTTGAACAAGGAAGAAGGGGTTACGGTCGTCGCCATCACCCACTTCATGGAAGAAGCCATCTTCGCGGACCGGGTGGTTGTCCTGCACAAGGGACAAATCGTGCTCGAGGGGACCCCGAGGGAAGTCTTCTCCCAGACGGAGCGGTTGCGCTCCCTGGCCCTGGACGTCCCGCCCGTGACCGAGGTGGCCCAAGCACTGCGCTCCTTGCGCCCCGACATCTCCCCCGATGTGCTCACCGTCCCCGAACTCGTCTACGCGCTGACGGGCAAACTCCCGCCCCCCGTGCACGAACGCGACCCCTTCGCGGAAGTGGACACCTCCCACCTGCCCGACACGTACACCCCCCTCTCCCCTGTGCCGGACGATCTGAGCGTGGAAATACGGGGTTTGGTCCACTACTACATGCGGGGCACACCCCTGGAAGTGGAGGCCCTTCACGGTTTGGACTTCGATGTGGGGAACGAGGAGAAAGTGGCCATCTTGGGGCACACGGGGAGCGGGAAGAGCACCCTCATCCAACACCTCAACGCGCTCCTGCGGCCGCACAAGGGCCGGGTGCGGGTGTTGGAGTACGATCTGACCCAGCCCAAGGTGGACGTGCGCCAACTTCGGCGTCGCGTGGGCCTGGTGTTCCAATTCCCCGAAGCCCAACTCTTCGAGAAATTCGTGGGTGACGACGTGGCCTATGGTCCTCGTCAGCTTGGACTGAGCCCGGAGGAAATACGGGAACGGGTGCGCGATGCCATGAACGCGGTGGGATTGGATTTTGAGACGTACAAGGACCGTTACGTGTTCTCCCTCAGCGGTGGGGAAAAACGTCGCGCCGCGTTGGCCGGCATCCTGGCCCTGCGCCCCGAAATCCTGGTCCTGGACGAGCCCACCGCGGGGTTGGACCCCCAAGGGCGGCGTCACCTCCTCTCCCTCATCCAGCGGTTGAAGGAGGAATGGCACCTCACCCTTGTTGTCGTCTCCCACAACATGGACGAGGTCGCGGAGCTCGCGGACCGGGGGTTTGTCATCGCGGACGGTCGCACCATCACATCCGGCACACCGCGAGATCTCTTCTCCCGGCCTCAAGTGTTGTACGACCTGAGCCTAGGCATCCCTCAAGTCACACAACTCATGCACGCGCTGGCGGACGCGGGGATGCCCGTGCGCCGGGATTGCCTGACCGTAGATGAAGCGGTTCAAGAGATCGGACGAGTTTTGCAGGAGGGGGTGCACTAATGGAAGAATTCGAACTGCTCCGATATGTCACCATCGGCCAATATCTCCCCCTGAACTCTCCCATCCACCGCTTGGACCCCCGGTTCAAGCTGGTGGCCTTCACCATTTTGGTGATTGCCATCACCTTCACGGCCACGTACATAGGGAACATCGTGCTCCTTCTCCTGCTCACGGGATTGCTCATCCTCGCGCGCGTTCCCATCCCGTACGCGCTTAGCGGTCTGCGGCCCGCGTTGCCCTTCCTCCTCTTCCTCATGGCCATGCAGATCGCGTTTTACACCGAGGGGTTCGCGAAGAACATGGGGGTCTGTTACCACCTGCTCGATGCGTGGTTCATCCACGCGACCACGTGTAGCGTGAAGTTGGCCCTGGTCTCCGCGGCCCGCTTCATCGAACTGCTCATGCTCACCAGCCTGCTCACCCTGACGACGACGACGACCGAGCTGACCCACGGCATTGAGCGTCTGTTCTCGCCGTTACAGCGCTGGTTCAACTTTCCCGCGCACGAGCTGGCCCTCATCATCACCATCGCGCTCCGCTTTGTGCCCACCTTTGCCGAAGAACTGGAGCGCATCATGAAGGCCCAAGTGTCCCGTGGCGCGGATCTGGGCCAACGAGGACGCTTTCGCTTCATCCAGCAGACGAAAGCCATCCTGCCCGTGCTCGTCCCCCTCTTCATGGGGGCGTTCCGGCGGGCCGAGGATTTGATTTTGGCCATGGAGGCGCGCTGTTATGTGGGAGGAAAAGGCCGAACGCATTACACCGAGCTCCACAGCCAGTGGAGTGACTACGCGGCCGTCCTCATCGCCCTCCTCCTGGCCCTCATCGTCCTCTTGACCCCTTGGCCTTGGTAACCCACGCGGCGTGCATCTCACGCGCGCGTGTACTCTCAACCCGTTCGGAGGCGGATATGCTCACAGAACTGGAACAGAAAGCCCTTTCACACCTGGATGAAGACCTCCTCGTCCGCTGGACCCAGGAACTGGTGCGGTTTGACACCGTTCCCCGGCCGGGCAAAAAGGACGTGGAAACCCCTGCCGCCCGTTGGATCGAGGACCGATGTCAGGAAATGGGGTTGGAGACCCACTTCGAGTGGGCGGCCCCTGGTCGGCCCAACGTCATTGCCATCCTCCACGGAAGTGAAGGGGACAAGCGGCTCATGTTCGAAGGACACACGGACGTGGTCACCGAAGGGGACCGGGACGCGTGGACGTACGACCCCTTTGCCGCGGTGATTGTGGACGGCCGCATTTACGGTCGGGGGGCCAACGACATGAAGGGCGGCTTGGCCGCGGCCATGGCCGCGATCAAAGCCATCGTGGACAGCGGCATCCGGTTGAAGGGGGACATCCTCCTGGGCGCGCTGGCCGATGAGGAAGGGCTGATGTTGGGAGTCAAGGACTTCGTGCGTCGGGGATGGGCCGACACCGTGACCGCGGCCATCATCTGCGAACCGGAAGACAACCGACTCTGCATCGCGCAGAAAGGGGTCATGTGGGTCGACGTGACCGCAAAAGGGGTCATGGCCCACGGCGCGATGCCCTACACCGGCGTCAACCCCATCACCTACCTCTCCCGCTTCATCTCCTCTGTCTACGAGATGGAAAAGGCCTACGTGGAACTCTACGGCTCCCACGAATTCCTGGGCACACCCAGCCTCAGCCCCACCCGGTTCCACGCGCCCCTGGACGAACACGGCACCAACAACGTCATCCCCGAAACGGCCCGCGCCATCCTGGACATCCGCATGATCCCCGGTCAGGACGTGGAGAAAACCCTCCAGGACCTGAAGGACCTGGCCGCTCAACTGGAAGCAGAAGAGGAGCGCTTGAGCTTCCACATGGACTTGCTCGACGCGCGGCCTCCCACGGACACCCCCCGGGAGGAACCCGTTGTCCAGGCCCTGGCCAGTGCCACCCGGGATGTGGCAGGGCGGGAACCCGTCTACGGTGGCGTTCCCGGGTCCACTGATGGTACAATACTGGCAACCCAGGCCGGCGTGCCCATTGTGACGTGCGGCCCCGGCGACGTGTACATCCCCCACCACGTGGACGAGTACATTGACATCGACCAGCTGATCGAAGCAGCCAAGCTGTACGTGGTGGCTGCCATGCGATATTTGGGCGTGGCCGAGTGAGGACGATGAACGACACGATAACAGCCGTACCCAACTTGCTGGTAGGACATTACACAAACGTGGAAGGGGCGACCGGTTGTACGGTGGTGCTGACCCCGGAGGGCGCCCGCGCGGGGGTGGATGTGCGCGGGTTCGCACCCGGAACCCGGGAGACGGATCTGCTCCGGCCGGAGCGCATGGTCCAGGAAGTCCACGCGGTCCTCATCACCGGTGGCTCCGCGTTCGGCCTGGCCGCGGCCGATGGGGTGATGCGCTGGCTGGCCGAGCATGATTACGGTTTCGACACAGGTTTCGGGCGGGTGCCCATTGTCCCCGCCGCGGTGCTGTTCGACTTGATGATCGGCGATCCCAAGGCCCGGCCCGATGCCCAGGCCGGCTACCTCGCGTGTGATGCCGCGTCGCGGGATCCCGTGCCCATGGGAAATGTGGGCGCGGGAACCGGAGCCACGGTGGGGAAGTTGTTGGGGCCCCGGTACATGATGAAGGGAGGCCTGGGCAGCGCCAGCGTGAAGATCGGGCGGGGCATTACTGTGGGCGCCCTTGTCGCGGTAAACGCACTGGGCGATGTGGTGGACCCGGACACGGGGAAGATCCTCGCGGGCGCGCGCAAGCCCGTAGTGGGCGGGTTCTTGAACACAGCCCAGGCGTTGCGGGGCAACCTGGGTCAGACCATACTCAACAGGATGGGGCAGAACACAACGCTGGCTGTGGTCGCCACGGACGCGCGGCTCACCAAAGCAGAGGTGAACGCGCTGGCCACCATGGCTCACGATGGCTTAGCACGTGCCATCCGTCCGGTTCACACGCTCTTGGATGGGGATACGGTCTTTGCCCTGTCCACCGGGGACCGGAAGGGCAATGTGACGGCCATTGGCGCCGCAGCCGCGGATGTGTTGGCCGAAGCGGTGGTCCGGGCCATCCGTGCCGCGACTTCCTTGCACGGAGTGCCCGCGGCCCGCGGTTAAGTAGCGCAGTGGAAAAACACATCCCCCACGTTGTAACCACACCAATAAGGAGGGCATGATGGAACGTTCAGTCAACGAATCGGTCTTATCCATTCGCAAAATCGTCATTACGGGGATTTTGGCAGCCATCGCCATCTTGTTGGGGATCACCCGCATCGGATTTATTCCCGTGCCCAACGTTTCCGGGTCTGCCACCATTATGCACGTGCCCGCGATTCTGGGCGGGGTGCTGGAAGGACCAATAGTGGGAGCCCTGATCGGCGCCATCTTCGGCCTGTTCAGCTTCCTCCAGGCTTCCTCACCCCTCTTCAAGAACCCGTTGGTCTCCATCTTCCCGCGCATCTGGATCGGTGTGGTGGCCTACTACTCCTACGTGGCCAGCCGCAAGGTCTTCGGTGAGATTCCGGCCTTGGCCATTGCCGGTGTGTTGGGCACCCTGACGAACACGGTCCTGGTGCTGGGCATGGCTGTGTTGGTCAAACTGCTCCCGGTGGAGGTGATCCCTTCCATTATCCCGCAGGCCATCGCGGAGTTGATCATCGCGGCCATTATCACGGTCGTGGTTGTCGGCGGATGGAAGCGCATTACAGGGGGCCGGGGGAAGTCCTCCGTCTAGGCCCTTGCAACACCGGCCGGTGGCCATTCTGCCCCATCGCGTGGTAGAATGACCGTCGGCCGGTTCTCCCCGGGAATGGGGGGGAACTCGTGAGGGGCGTCCGCAGGACGCCCCAGGATGGGTGTACGCGCGCGGTTTCGGTGTCGCGGACGGCCCGGAGAATGTCCTTTTCGGGGGATGGCGTGTCCGCGGGGCGCCGGAAGGATGTCCGCGCGTTGGATGGGTGTACAAGGAGTTGAACCATGAGCACACACCGCGTTCATCCCGGCTTGCTGGCCCGGTTGCGCACCCTCCGGTCAGACCAGCCGGTACGGGTCATTGTGGAGTACGAGCCCACCGCGGTTGCTCCCCACGTGGCTGCCCGTCGTTGGCGTCCACTGCGGGTGGCCCGCGTCTTGCCCTTCATGACTCTGGAGTTGCCCGCGGCTCAGGTGGAGGAGCTGGCACAAGAGCCCTATGTGAAGCGGGTGTGGGAAGATCTGCCCGTCTACCCCCTGCTGGATGTGTCGGTGCCCAAGATCGGCGCGCCGCGCGTGTGGGAGTTGGGATGGACCGGTGAGGGGATCCGGGTGGCTGTGGTGGATACGGGCGTGGACCTCCATCACCCGGATTTGGAGGACCGCATTGTGGCCACCGCGGATTTCAGCGGTTCCGGCAGTGTGCAAGACCGAGACGGACACGGCACGCATGTAGCGTCCATTATCGCGGGCAGCGGCGCCGCGTCCGGCGGCACGTATCGCGGGGTCGCACCCGAAGCGGAGTTGTACATCGCGAAGGCTTTGGATGACCGCGGTCGTGGGTATATGAGCGATGTCATCGCGGGGCTGGATTGGGCCCTGGCCCAGCAAGTCCACGTGGTCAATGTGAGTTTGGGCGCGGAGGTGGCCTGCGACGGCACGGATGCTCTCAGCACCGCGTGCGATGCCCTGGTGAAGGAGGGCATCGTGGTTTGCGTGGCCGCGGGAAATAGCGGCCCGGGACGGGGGACCATCGGGTCTCCCGGGTGTGCCCGCGAGGTGATCACGGTGGGCGCGACCACGGATAACGATCAGGTGGCCCTCTTCAGCAGCCGCGGGCCCACAGCGGATGGCCGGGTGAAGCCGGATATTTGTTTCCCCGGGGAGGGGATTGTGGCTGCCCGGGCCCAGGGCACGGATATGGGGACTCCGGTGAACACCTATTACACGGCCGCGTCGGGCACGAGCATGGCAACGCCCCACTGTACGGGCGCGGTGGCCCTCCTCCTGGAGGCGGAACCCCACCTGACGCCTTCGGACATCAAGAAGCGGCTCATGGACACGGCCGTGGACCTGGGGCTGGATGCCAATTTGCAAGGGGCAGGACGGGGGGATGTGTACGCGGCGGTGGCCCAAGCTCCGGTGACAAAGGCGCCGGAAACGGACATCTCCACGCCCGAGCCTCCGTCCCCACCCACGCCCGAACCCACGCCTCCTCCCCCTCCGGAACCCACACCACCCGGGCCTCCATCCCGCCAACCCGCGGGATGTCTCTTAGGCCTGTTGTTGGGCCTGTTCGGGCGGTGAGTAACGATTGGAGTAACGATTAAGGAGTAACGATTAACGATTAAGGGGAAAGGCGAGGTTGGCTTGGAGGGGCGAGATTGTGTGGGAGGAGTAACGATTGAGGAGTGACGATTAACGATTAAGGGGTTGGTTGGAGGACGAGGTTGGCTTGGAGGGGTGAGGCTGTGTGGGAGGAGATTTAATCGTTAATCGTTACTTGTTACTCGTTATTCCCCATAAGGGTAGGTTATTGAGATGAACGAATCTTTGGCTTCCCGTTTGCGACAACTCATCGAAGAGGAACGCTTGTGGCACTTGGGGCCGCTGTTGACGGACCCAAGCCCGGAGACACTGCAGGCGTTCCAACAGGTGTGGGAGGAACTCCCCCCCCCACGACGCCAGGATGTCATCGACGCGTTGGTGGAGCAGGTGGAGGATCACGTGGAGTACGACCTCCGGCCTATTTTCCGCTGGCTTCTGGGGGACAGTGATCCCCATGTGCGCGCCCAGGCCATCGAGGGGTTGTGGGAGGATGAATCGCCCGCGCTCATCAGCCCCCTTTTGTACATGTTCCAGCATGACCCGGACCCCCATGTGCGGGCCGCGGCCGCGACGGCCCTGGGCCGGTTTGTGCTCCTCTCCGAGTTGGGGGAAATCCCCGAGCGGGAGGTGACCCCGGCCATCAACGCGCTCATCCGCGCAGCCCACGACGAGCAGGAGGACGTGGAAGTCCGACGCCGCGCACTGGAAGCGGTCTCCTACATCGACGAACCCCACATCCGGGATCTCATCGAGGCCGCGTATTACCACCCCGACCTGCGCATGCAGGCCAGCGCGGTCTTCTCCATGGGCCGCAACGCGAACGAACGGTGGGGGCCCTTGATCCTGGCCGAGCTGACGAGTCCCGACCCCGAACTCCGGTACGAGGCTGCTTTGGCTGCAGGGGAGCTGGCCCTGCTGGACGCGATTCCCCTTCTTCGCTTCATGGCCGAAGAGGAAGAGGAAGACCCCCAGATCCGGCAGGCGGCTATTGAAGCGTTGGGCCGCATCGGGGGCCCGGAATCGGAGCGCATCCTCCTGCGGCTCATGGAAGCTCCCGAGGATTTCATTTCCCTCAGCGCGGAGACCGCCCTGGATGAGTTGCGCTTTATGAGCGATGACGTCTATCTCCCGCCTCTCTTGGATTTCGACATAGACCTGGATGACGGGGTAGAATAGGAAAACCGCGAATGCCCCCGGGCAAGCCCTCGGCTGAAGGACACGGTTGGCTTTCCAAAGCCAGGGGGCGAAAACGTGGGCGTCCTGTCGAAATCGATTGCGCAACGAGTGGAACCATCCGCCACGCAAAACTCATATGAAGGAGGCCGTCATGGATTTGCGCCTGCGCCGGCTTGTGCGCACCCCTTACTCGGAACAGTTTACCCTCTACCGGGATGTGGACGATGAGGTGGAGACCGTGGGGAAGATCGATCTCCACTACACCGATGATGGGGTGTACGGCACCCTCCTCCTCTGGCAGGCCGCGGTGGAAGGGTGGGATGTGGAACAAATCCAGGAGTTTGTGGAGGCCCTGGTTGAGGATCTGTGCGAGCCGTCGGGCATGCCCGAGGATTACGTGATCGAGTTCTTTGCCCCGGACTTGGACACGTACCTCTACTTCACCCGAACCCAAGACGACGAGGGCGACTGACCACCGTGTTGCTCTTATACGTGCTCTGGAATGTGGTATTGCCCATTTTCCTGGTCGCGGGGATGGGCGCGTTGCTCCACCGGACGGTTCGGTTGGACCCCCAACCTCTTTCCCGGGCCGTGTTTTATGTCTTTTCCCCCGCGTTGGCCTTTACCGGCCTGTACACCCTCCACATGGACCAGAAAGGGCTGTTCAAGGCCATTGCCCTGGCCGGCATGATCGCGCTTTTCATGCTCGCAGCGGGCCTGCTCATCGCCCGTCTGGGGCACTATTCTCGGGTTCACACCAGTGCGACGTTGTTGACGTTGCTGAACAGCAACACAGGGAATTACGGATTGCCCCTCAATCAGTTCGCGTTTGGCCCCACGGGTCTCCAATTCGCCATCCTGTTCTTTGTGATGAACGCGCTCCTGGCGAACAGCGTGGGCGTCTACATTGCCTCCACCGGGCGGGCCGATCCCCTTCAGGCCTTGAAGAATGTGCTGAAGACGCCCCTGGTCTACGCCACCCTTTTGGCCCTCTTGGCCAACTGGCAGGGGTGGAACGTCCCCGCACCCGTGTACAAGGCGCTCCACCTGAGCGGCCAAGCCGCGGTTCCCGTTTTGTTGGTCATCTTGGGCATTCAGCTCAGTCGTCTGGGGGGGAAGATCCATTGGCGTGATGTGTTGCCCGTGACGGGCCTGAAGCTCATTGTGGGGCCCATTTTGGCCTGGTTTCTTTCCGGCTATTTGGGGATGAGTGGAACCTTCCGGGCCGTGGCCATCGTACAATCGAGTATGCCCACCGCGGTGATGAGCACCGTGCTCTCCACGGAATTTGACTGCGAGCCGGAATATGTGGCAGAAGTGGTCTTCGTGACCACCGCGGTGAGCGTGGTGACGTTGACGGTTCTCCTTTCCCTGCTCATCGGTTGACAATTGGACTTTGGACAAAACCTGGCGGCTTGGAAAAGTGAAAGAGCTTTTGATAACGAGCAAATCTGATGTTCTTCCTGTGACAGAGAAGTGGGGGTGAACTTATGAGTGAGGATAAACGCACCTTACACGAGTTGATCAACGAAGGGGCGAAACTGCTTTCCCAACACAAGGCCAAAGAGGCGGCAGTCGTCCTGGAAAAGGCTTATTACATGGCCCCGGATGATGTGGATGTGAAGATCAACTTGGGCGGAGCTTACATCATGCAAGGGCGCTTCAACGACGCGATTCCCATCCTGGAGGAAGCCGCACAACAAGCGCCCGATAATCCCATGGTCTGGACAAACTTGGCAGCCGCGTATTTGGGACATCTGGAACACGCGGGGCAGGAACAGCAGGACGCGGCCATTGCCGCGTTCAAGCGCGCGCTCCAGGCCGACCCCCAAGCGCCCAATGTGGACTACAACCTGGGGCTCATCTACCTCCAGCGTGGGGATCTCCCCACCGCGTTGGCCCACTTCCAACGCGCGGTGGAGGTGAACCCCGCGGACAAGGATGCCCAGTACTACGTCCAGAAGATCCAAGCCCAACTCTCCGCCCCACCCGAAGAGGAACCAGAGCCCCCCTCCTCTACGTCTGATGAGGAGACGTCCACGTGAGGCGAGTCCGAGGAGGGGATGATGATCCAGCATGTCTGGCGTGAGAACCCGGAGCGAGTCGCGTGGGTTGTCATGCTGGTCTCCTTTTTCCTCTGCATACTCCTGGCCGTGGGAACACCCTTGACGGTCCGGGCATTTGTGCAACATGCGACCCAGACCATGACGGTCACCGTCCAGCCCTTGCAGGGCACCGCGTTGCTGGAGCTGCCGGGACAAACCGAGCTGACCGCGGTCACCCGACCCCGCCAACTGAAACCGGGCCAGGCCTTGCGCACAGATGACACCGCGGTCGCGGCCCTCACCGTCTACGGGGAACAGGAGGACGGGTCGCAGGCGGAGATCATGAGCGTGCTCATGTACACGAACACGGAAGTGCGCCTGCTGGAGGCCAAACGTCCCCGCTTTCTCCGCTGGAGCCCGGACCCCGCTCGGGTGGCTTTGCGGGTGGAGCAGGGGCGAGTCCGGATCGTCGGCGGCACGTACGACGGCCGTCCCCTGCGCATCCGGGTGGATACGCCCCACGGGACGGTGCGGGCTCAGGTCGCGTCCTTTTCCGTGTATGTGAGCAACCAGGGGATGGATGTCACGGTACGCCAGGGGGAGGTGGTGGTCAGCGCGCGCGGGCTGGATGTGGTGGTGAAGGCCGACGAGCGCACGTGGGTTCCCCTCTCCCGCCCTCCACAGGAACCCGTGTCCGCGGAACGGAATTTGGTGCGGAATGGGAACTTCACCCAGCCGTTGCGTTCCACGTGGGATATCGGCTTCCTCCAACCCGCGGTCGCTACCCCCGGGACCATTTCTGTGGTGGATGTGGGGGGGCGCCGCGCGGTCCAGTTCAGCCGCATGGCCGAGGAGGGGGTGCACACGGAGGTGTGGATCGAGCAGAAGTTGAACCAGGATGTGCGCGATGTGGATTCCCTGGTGCTGCGCATGGATGTGCGGCTTTTGTACCAGAGTCTGCCTGGGGGCGGCATCCTGGGCTCGGAATACCCCCTTATGGTGCGCATCGACTACACGGATGTGTACGGCAAGGACCGGTTTTGGGTGCACGGGTTTTACTTCCGCGATCCGGAAACGGGGTGGCCCACGCCGAACGGAGAGAAGATCCCGCCGAAGGTCTGGTGGCCGTACGAGAGTCCGAACTTGATCACCCTATGGCAACAGGCCAACACCCGCCCCGCGGTTCTGCACAAGATCCGGGTGTATGCTTCCGGGCACAACTACAAATCCATGGCCGCAGAAGTCGGCCTGTTCGCGAAGTGAGGGGATGTCGATGGTGGGGCGTTTTGATGCTTCTGGGCCGGTCATGCGCCTTATCAAGGCCCGCGGAGAGGGATTCCGGTTTGGGCAGCCCGAGGGGTCATCGGATTCGGAAGACCCACAGGGTGTGCCCTAGGCGCTTGACGGGTTTGTACGCTCGGAGCCAAGCGTAACACTCGGGGTTGTCCAAATACAGCCCCTGCAAGTACGTGGTGCTGATCACCACAACCCCTCGCACCGGATGACAAGGCAACGGACGATAGCGAATCCCCCGCATCTCCGGCAACTCGCCGCCGAAATAAGCCAAGTAGATCTCCTGAATCCCCTCCTCCTCCAGGTATTCCCGGAGCTCCTTCAAACTCTGCCCCCAGTCATAGTTGGAATCACCCACATACCTCCAACCGGCCTCCGGGCCTCCCCAGAGTTCGTTGACGTAGGAGAGGTAGCGCGGGGCCTGAAGGAGCACGCTCACGGCCGTCCATCCTACCAGAAGCCACACCACCCAGCGGCCCCTTTTCAGGGGGGCACGGGAGGAAGTCAGGGCACCGGCGAAGAGGAAGAGAAAAGGATACAGGGGCAAGATCAGCCGGACGCCCATGTTCGCCCGTCCCCACATGGCCGGTCCCGCGATGAAGAGGATCGGGAGCCCCCACCACCCTATCCAGCCCCACGTCTGCCATCGCTCACGCCCCGACGACCGCCACGCCATCCACCCACTCCGTCCGAGTCCCCCCAGCCAGAGGAGCAACGTGCCTACCGGCGTTTTCACACTCATGGCCACGGGGAAGAAATACCACCAGCCCGTGCGGGAACGATGGCCCAGCAAAAACGCCTCGTGTCCTTGGGTCACGTGACCGAACTGGCGCAGGAGCATGGTCACATATCGGTATCCGGGGATGGGGCGTTCGATGAGCGCGTACACCGCATCCCGCACGCCCGGTCCCATCCACCCCACCAACCGGTCGACCCAGCGATGCGGTCGGTACTGGGGCGAGAACGCGTAGAGCCCGTGGAACCCGTATCCGGCCATGACCGTGACAACGGCCAGCACGCCCGCGCCGGCCGTTTCCACGAGAATTCGTTTCAGCGCGAGGGGCCGGGGCCAGGCCTGTTTTCGAGCCAACCACCAACTCCACATCACCAGGGCGGGGATGAGGGCCCAAAGCACCATGCCCGTGGCCTTGGTCAGCAATGTGCCCCCCCAGAGGACGCCCACCAGGGCCCAACGACCGATTCCCCCCCGTCGGGTGGCCTGCCACAGGGCGAAGAGGGTGAGCGTGTACAGGGTGGTGAGGAGGAAATCGTTCCCCGCGATGGACGCGTGGGCCAACACCGTGGGGGAGAAGACGTAGAGGGCCAGGGACAACAGAGCTCCTCCCGGACCGTGGACTTCCTTGCCCCACCGGTAGAGCACGCTGCCCAGGAGGACGAACAGGAGGATGAAGGGATAGCGGGCCAGGAGCAGCACCGCATCGGGGGATTGTCCGCTGTGGTAGAGGTAACCGCGCCCCGCGAAGTACGTGAAATGCCCGGACGCATCACGTCCCAGGTCCCATCGGCCGGGTCCCAGCTCGAGGAACAGGCTGTTCACGTAATACATCAGCGGGGGATGAAAGCGCGCGTGCTGGATGTCAAAATCCCCCGTGTGCCAGAGATAGCGGCCCACCCCCAGGAACGTGACCTCATCGTACGTCCCGGCCTGGGTGGAAGCCGCCCACATGGCCAATCCCATGCCTATCAACAAGAGCAAGAGAACGCCGAAGCGTTCACGCCATCGAGTCATATCCATATCTCATTGCCAAAGAGTTTGGTGTGGTCGTTCGTCGGTGGTCGGTCGTCGTTGGTCGTTGGTCGGTTGTCGTTCGTCGTTCGTCGGTCGTCGGTCGTCGTTCGTCGTTCGTCTCCTTGTCCCCGCCACCCAACCGGGTTCTCCATTATAGCCCAACATGCCCCCAGCCAAGAACCATCGTTCCCCTTGCGCACCCCGCATTTCCAAGCGATCTCACACGCAAGAATTGGGCCCCCGTTTGCCTCTCGGGATTTAATTACAGTAAAATGAGGGATGAGGGTCCTTTGGCCCTCGCTTTGTCTGTTTTCTCCCGGGAAGAAGTGTATTGCGTGCGCGGTGGGGGAAGCCTGCCACGCACGCAAAATGCTTTCTTGGCCCGGGAATGAATGGACAATGGATAAGGGACGACAGACGCGGGTCTGGTCGTCTTATGGTGGAAGCGCGGCGTATCTTCCATCACACTTCTCGAAGTGGAAAGAGGCGAGGGTATCCAAAATGGTCAAACAACGAGAAGAACTAGCGTGGCGAGTCGGTGGCCCCCAGGGAAGCGGGGTCGACACCGCGGCCGGCATTTTCCAACGGGCGTGCGCCATCGGTGGTCTGCACGTCTACGGCCGCCGCGAGTACTACTCCAACATCAAAGGGCGCCATAGCTATTATGACGTCCGGGTAGCCCACCATCCGGTGACCTCCCACCGGGAGAGTGTGGACCTGTTGACGACCTTTGAGGCCGAAAGTCTGGTGCGACATGCCATGGCCGTGGTGCCGGGCGGCGCGATCATCTACAACACCAAGTCGGAAAACACCCCCCTGGACCGCATGATCTTCCTCGATCCTCGGTTGCGCGAGGATTTGAAAGCCTTTCTCGAAGCCCATGGCTTGCCCCTGACCAGCGCGGGCTTGTTGGAAGACGCGCGTAAGCGGGGTGTTCAGACGTACGGCGTGCCGTACGACGAGATCACAAAGGCCTTGGCCGAACGTTTGAGCATCCCGAAAGGGATTGCGGACCGCACGCTAAACACCATTGCCGTGGCCATCTCCGCTGCCCTGTTGGACTTCCCCGCGGAATATGTGATCCGCGGGCTCAAGAAGATCTTCAAGGGCAAGGAGAAGGTCATCGATTTGAACATCGAGGCCGTGAACTTGGCGTACGACTACGTGCACACGAACTTCGACACGGAGGACTTCGAGTTCCGGATGGACGTGTCCAAGGAGCCGGTCAAGCGCCTCCTGCTCAACGGGAACCAGGCTGTGGCCTTGGGCAAACTGGCCGGCGGCCTGACGATGCAGACGTATTACCCCATCAGCCCGGCCACCGATGAGAGTGTGTTCCTGGAAGCCCACAGCACCTTCCCCCTGCGCAACGGGGAGATGGGGTCCGTGGTCGTCGTGCAGACGGAAGATGAGCTTTCGGCCATTGGCATGGCCGCGGGCGCGGCCCTCACCGGTGCTCGTGTGGCAACGGCTACCTCGGGGCCCGGTCTTTCCTTGATGACCGAAGCCCTGGGCTGGGCGGGCATCAACGAAGTCCCCGTGGTCGTCACCAACTACATGCGAGGCGGACCCTCCACGGGTATGCCCACGCGCACGGACCAGGCGGATCTGCTCTTCGCGGTCCACGGAGGACACGGCGAATTCCCGCGCATCGTCCTGGCCTCGGGGGATGTGGAGGAGGCCTTCTACGATGCGGCCCGGTCCTTGAACTACGCGGAGCGCTATCAAATGCCGGTCATCCACCTGGTGGACAAGGCCCTCTCCAGTGCCACCGCGACGGTGGATATCTTCGACCTCTCCAATGTGCGCATTGACCGGGGCATCCTGGCCGAGCCGGTGGAAGACGCGAACGGGACACCTCCCTTCCCTCGCTTCCGGATGACCGAATCGGGCATTTCGCCCCGTCCCTTCCACGGACAGCCCGGTCATACCCACTGGTTGACGGGCGCGGAGCACACGGAAATCGGTCGGGTGACCGAGGACCCGGTGACCCGGGAGGGCATGATGGAAAAGCGCATGCGCAAGCTGGAGACGGCCTGCGCGGAGATCCCCGAGGAGGAGAAGTTCCGGGTCTACGGTGACCCCGATGCCCCGTTCACCATCATCGGGTGGGGTTCCACAAAAGGGGCCGTCTTGGACGCGATGGAACGGCTGGCTAAGGAGGGGATCCCCACTCGATTCCTGCACATCCGCATGTTGTGGCCCTTCCCGGCTAAGCCGTTGAAGCCCTATCTGGATTCCGCTGAACCGCTGGTCCTCGCGGAGTTGACGTACTCCGGGCATCTGGACCGTCTGCTGCGGGAGACCGCGTGTCGGCCGGTGGACTACCAGGTCCTCAAGTACAGCGGACGGCCCTTCTCCGGCGAGGCGTTGTACGACGCGTTCAAGAAGATCCTCAGCGGCGAAGCAGAACCGCGCATTATCGTGCGCAACCCGATGGAATAAGAGGAGGGAACCAATGGCAGTGGCAACTAAGGGCAAGATCACGCCCAAGACATATAAGACAGCGTTTCCCATTGACTGGTGCCCGGGGTGCGGGGATTACGGTATTCTGAACGCACTCCAGCAGGCGTTGGCTAAGTTGCAGATCCCGCGACATTTGGTCGCGGTGGTCGGTGGTATCGGCTGTTCCGGCAAGGCCCAATATCACGTGAACGCGTACGGTGTGCACACTCTGCACGGTCGTCCCCTCACTTATGCCACGGGCATCCGGTTGGCTAACCCGGAGATGCGGGTCATTGTGGTCAGCGGGGATGGGGACAGCATGGCCATCGGCGCGGGGCACTTCGTGGGTGCGGGGCGCCGGAACACCAATCTCACCCACCTCATGTTCAACAACGAAGTGTACGGCCTGACCAAGGGACAGGCAGGACCGACGTTGCCCTTGGGCCTGCAGACTAAGAGCCTTCCCGAGCCGAACATGAACGGCGCGGTGAACCCTCTCATGTTGGCCATGACCGTGGGGTACACGTGGATCGGCCGGGGGTACGCGTATGATGTGCGGCGTCTGGTGGACTTGATTATGCAGGCCATCGAGCATCCGGGTCTGTCCTTCTTGGATATCCTGCAACCTTGCCCCACTTACAACGACTTGCACACGCAAGAGTGGTTCTCGGGCAAGGACATTGGGCGGCCGCGCATTTATGACTTGCAGAAGGAAGGGTACGACCCGGTGATCCCGGATGGTGCGGATGAAGCGACGGTGGACGCGAAGCTGCTCCAGTTCATTGAGAAGGCGCACGAGTGGGGTGACCGCATTCCCACGGGGGTCTTCCTGGTGAACCGGAATGTTTCCTCTTATGAGGAGCGGTTGAAGCAGCGGATCCCGAATTACTTCGACGCACCTCCGGCTAAGCGGCCGGTTGCGGATGAGAAGGGTGTGACGTTGACCGATCTTTCGCCCATTTTTGAAGATTTGGCCATGGCGTGATCGGCACGACCACGGATATGCACAAAGGGCCTCCTTGGGAACAAGGGGGCCCTTTTTTGTAGGTGATAGCCCACGGGCCTCGCTTGACGGACAGAATTTGGTAGTATCTCGGCGGCGGACGGGTCCGTGAAGTAACGAGTAACGATTGACGATTAAAGAGCTAAATGCCGGCATGGCCCTTCGATGCCGGGGTGGCGAGAGAAAATCCCCATTGGCGGCGGACGGGGCCAGCTAACGAGTAACGAGTAACGATTGACGATTAAGGCAGGCAACGGCGATGTGTGGTCATGTGCGGTAGCCCGGGGCTGAACCCTCGGGCTCAGTTGCGGCCCAATGAATGGGCCCGTTGAACAGGGAGCGCCCCTTCGGGGCGCGGGGTGGACGCCTGGCCGACGTATCCCCGTCCCGAAGGGACGGTTCCTGTTCAGCAGGCGGATTCATCCGGCTGCTGAACAGGGCGCACAGCCGTGCGCCACTACCGTTCGTGAACGGCCGAGCATCACCCCACACGGCTTATGATGGTCTCCCGCCCTCTTACTCGTTACTCGTTATGCGTTAGACCTCGCCCATCCAAGCCGATCCCCTCTCCCGCCGAATCCCCTTAATCGTTAATCGTCAATCGTTACTCCTTACTTATCTAAGTAACAACACCTCCGACGGCTGATCGTCGCGAGATTTTCTCGCCGATTTGGCATTCCCTCTCCCCTCCCGGTATAATGTACACTCAAATCGACGGAGATCCCCCGACTACCACGAAGACGGTCCCCCGCCGTGCAGTGATACGCGCTCTGGCATAGAGGAATTCTTGGACACTGTCGAAGGTAGACCAGTACCTGTTATCCGACGTCCAATCCCTTGTCCAAATGGCGGGATTCGTCGGGCCTTCACATGTCAGACATCAGATGTCGAGTTGTCTGGGGGGATATGGCCCTTGTTCCAGGAAAACTCATCCCCCATCCCCCAGAGATAGCCGAACTCGCACAGAGGAGCACAACCAGAATGAGTCGGAAAACACCCCTAGAAGAACTGCGCACCCGCCGCGAGAGGGCTCGCCTGGGCGGCGGTGAAAAACGCATCGCCAAACAACACGCCCAAGGCAAGCTCACCGCTCGTGAACGCATTGAGAAACTCCTCGATCCCCATTCCTTTGATGAAATCGGCTCCCTGGCCACGCACCACATCCACGAATTCGGCATGGATGACAAGCGATTCCCCGGCGATGGGGTTGTCACCGGGTTCGGGACCATCGAAGGACAACGGGTTGCCGTCTACGCCCAGGATTTCACCGTGCTTGGGGGGTCCTTCTCGGAAATGCAGGCGAACAAGATCAGCCGGCTTTTGGACCTGGCCCGGGAGGCGGGCATTCCCTTTATCGGGCTGATCGAATCGGGAGGGGCCCGCATCCAGGAGGGCGTGCGAGGGCTGGCCGGGTACGGCCGACTTTTCACCCGCAACGTGTTGGCCTCCGGCGTCATCCCGCAGATTGCCGTGGTCATGGGCCCGGCCGCGGGGGGCTCTGTCTACTCTCCCGCGCTCATGGATTTCATCATCATGGTGGACAAGACCAGCCACATGTTTCTCACCGGCCCGGATGTGATCAAAACCGTCACCGGCGAAGATGTCACGTTTGAGGAGTTGGGCGGCGCGCGTGTGCACAACGAGAAGAGTGGGGTGGCCCACTTCATTGCCGCGAACGAGGAGGAAGCCCTCCAACTGGTGCGCCGGATCCTCTCCTATCTCCCCCCCAACAACGCGGAAATGCCCCCGCGAGCCCAACCGAAAAGTCCTCCCGCAGAGCTCGTGGAAGGGCTCAACCACGTCATCCCGGAAGAGGAGGACCAGGCGTACGACATCCACGATGTGTTGAACCGGATCGTGGACCCGGACAGTTTTTTGGAAGTCCAACCGCACTTTGCCCGCAACGCGGTGGTGGGATTTGCCCGGCTGGATGGGTGGCCCGTGGGGATTGTGGCCAATCAACCCGCGTTTCTGGCCGGCGTGTTGGACATCGACAGCAGTGATAAGATCGCCCGCTTTGTGCGCCTGTGCGACGCGTATAACCTGCCGGTCATCACGTTCATCGATTGCCCGGGGTTCCTCCCCGGAGTGGGCCAGGAGCACGGGGGAATTATCCGCCACGGAGCGAAGGTGGTGTACGCGTATGTGGAAGCCACCGTCCCCAAGATCTCCATCGTCCTGCGCAAGGCCATCGGCGGCGCGTACATTGCCATGAGTTCGAAGGAGATGCGGACAGACTTGGCCCTGGCTTGGCCGACCGCGCAGATTGCGACGATGGGTGCGGAAGGTGCGGTGCGCATCCTCTACCGACGGGAGTTGGCCCAGGCAGAGGATCCCCAGAAGTTGGCTCAGGAGTTCGAAGCGGACTACCGGGAGAAGATCCTCAACCCCTTTGTGGCCGCGGAACTCTTTTACATTGACGAAGTCATCGAACCGAAGGAAACCCGACGTCGGCTCATCCGCGCGCTCCATGTCCTCCGCAGCAAAGTGCAGACCAATCCACCCAAGAAGCACGGACTCATGCCGGTGTAGGAGGGTACCATGTGGGAGAACATCAGCATTGGGTTACAGTTGACCCTCTTCGGCACGGGATTGGTCTTTGTAGTACTGGCCTTCCTGTGGGGGCTCATGGCCCTTCTGCTGAAGGTGGATGTGGTCGAGGAAACGGAGGAGGAAGTGCCCGCGCGGGTTACGCAGGTGGAGACGCCGGGCGCTGTGGAGAAAGCGCTCATCGCCCTGGCCATCCTGCGCCACCGGGGTGAAGAGGAAGGCACAGAGGTGTCCCTCCCCGCGGTGGAAGGGCACGTCCAAGGGCTCTGGACGGTCGTCGGCCGTGTACGACAGCTTCAATCCTGGCATCCCAGACGAGGTGAGGAATGACACGTTACACCTTTGAAGTCGACGGTGAACGCTACAGCGTGGAAGTGGAGACGCTGGAAGAGAACACGTATCAGGTGCAAATAGGGGAACAGACCTATCAGGTGCGTTTTGTCCCCTCGGAGGAGCAGGCCATTCAGGTCACGTCCAGCCAAGCCACGGCAACGGCTCCCGCGGAGGGGGAGGGAGAACGGCTCATCCGGGCGCCCATGCCCGGCACGGTGCTCAGCGTCGAAGTGGCCCCGGGCGAGGAAGTGGCCTACGGCCAGCCCCTGTTGGTCCTGGAGGCCATGAAGATGAAGAACCTCATCCGGGCGCCCATGGAGGGCGTAGTCGTGGCCGTGCACGTGACACCGGGGGAACAAGTGGCCTACAACGCGCCCCTGGTCGAGTTGAGGAGTAAGTAGGAGTCGCTGGGACCCTGTTGGCAAACCAAAGAGTTTTTTGTGGTTGGTGGGTAGACAAAGCCTACCCACCAACCACAAAAGCAGTCAATCACCCGAAATCTCTACGCCTCGCTCATATCAGAGTACAAGAACTTTGATATGTCGGTCAATCAATCCACTCCCATTTGATATCAAAGCATAAAAACCTCGAAGTATCGCGCCTTTTTCCATTCCTCCATTTCCCCTGAAATGCCTTCGTGACCACCCCTTGTCGCGCCCTGGAGGGGCCGTAGGAGACACTTGAGAGACACTTCCCCGCTAAGATGATCCCGAGAGAATCCGTGGTCCGCGGCCGCGGGCCTTGGCATGCCCGGCTGTACGGTCGTCGGTCAATGTCTCAAGCGCAAGGAGGAGGCAGGATGAGTCCCGGAGGCACATTCATCGTCCGCTTTTGGCAGGAAACACGACACGCGCGGGATCAACAATGGCGGGGCGTGGTCATCCACGTCCACTCGGGGGAGCGTGTGCCCGTGCGATCCGTTGAAGAGGCCACAGACGTGATCCTCACCTACTTGCGGGATCCCGCCTCCTCGTTGCCCCACGACGAGATCACACCTTCCCACCGACCCGATCCGATGCCGTGGAAGGAGGAAAACGAACATGCGTAACCGTACCTGGTTGAACCTGCTGATCATCGTGACCCTGGTGGCCCTGCTGGTCGGTGCCTGTGGTGGCAAGGAAAGTCCCGACACCACCGCATCGGCAACGCCCACCGCGCCCCACCTCGAAGTGCTGAACGTCACCTTCGCGCACGGGCTCACCGAGGAAATGGCCCCGGTGGACCCGGGCAACGAATTCCAACCCGACGAGACCGTCTACCTCTCCGTCAAACTCAAAGGCGTGCAAAAGACCGGTCGGGTGAAAGCCGTCTTCCTCAAGGGCAGCGAAGAATTCGCCACGGTCACCGTCGATTTGGAAAAGGAAATGCAGGGGCTCATCGTCGCGGTGGGGGGCAACACCTACGTGGGCTTCACCCTGAAACCCAAAGTCCCCCTACCCCCGGGCGATGACTACAAAGCCAAAGTCTACGTGAACGACGACCTCATCGGCGTCTACACCTTCAAAATCCTCGGGGAAAGCGCCCAACGTCCGGCTGAAGCCGCGCCTGCCCAGCCCACCACCCCGCCCGCCGCGGCCACCCAAGCGCCTACCGCCTCGGGGGACGTGACCATCAACGCGCTCTACTACGCCTTCGACCCCCAGGAGGAGAAAGCCGTGGGCGGCGTCTCCCCCGTGCGCATTCGGGTCGAACCCGCCGCGCAGAAAGGTGAACTTCGGGTGGGGTTCTTTGAGGAAGAAGTGGCCGGCACCGGCAACATGTGGCACTCGGCCGGCTGGATGGCCGTGGTCGTAGCCAGTCAGATACTGGGCATCGACCCGCGGGACTACGAATTCTCCTTCTCCGTGGGCGGGCGCATCGACGGGCCCAGCGCGGGCGCGTACATGACCGTGGGCATCCTCGCCGCGCTGTTGGGCCATCCCCTGCGTGAGGACGTAGCCATGACCGGCACCATCAACCCCGACGGCACCGTAGGCCCTGTGGGCGGCATCCCCCACAAAATCCAGGGGGCAGTGGACCACGGCGCCACCCTCGTCCTCATCCCCGCGGGGCAGCGCTACGACTACGACCAGAACAAGGGGAAACCGGTAGACGTGTACGACGTGGGCAAGCGGTTGGGCGTCCAGGTGCGGGAAGTGAGCACCATCTTCGAGGCCTACGAAATCCTCACCGGCACACCGCTGCCACGGCCCCAGGTGAGCATGAGCGCGCCCCAACTCCCGGCCCGAGCCTTTGACCGGACCCGGGCCAAGGCTCAGGAATGGTACTCCCGGTACGAAAACGCGCGCAACCGGTTCAACAGCCTGCCCGAAGAGATCACCCAGTACTTCCAGGACGTCATGGCCGAAGCCGACGACACCGCGTCCCGGTCGCAGAGCGCGCTTCAACAGGGATTGGCCGCGGTCGCGTACCAGCGATCCGTCCAGGCCGCCACCGGCGCGCACATCTGGCTCCTCACCGCGGAAATGCTGGAACGCTACGCCACCGGCGGACTCGACGCCGCGGTGGACTACCTCCTCTCCAACCAGTCCTCCCTGAGCGAATTGGACGCGGTCATCGACCTCCTGGGCACTGAACAGCCCCGGACCGCGGGGGACTACATCGCGCTCTTCGACGCGTACATGTCCATCGGACAGGCCCAGGGCCTGGTCGTCATCGCGACCGACCGGCTTCGGGCCCTGAACCAACAGGCGGAGAACATGAGCGAGGAGGAGATCCTGGGCGAACTCGTCCAACTCTCCGCCTACTACGTCCTGGCCCACAACCTGGTCCAACTGGCGCGGGACAGCGTGGACATCGGCTTTGGGTACGGCACCACTGTGGTCGATGACCCGGAGAAAGTCGCGGCAATGGAAGCGCTCCTCCGCCGCGCGGCCGAAGCCAACGTTCGTTACTTCGAAGCCACCGTGATAGACGAGTACGCCAAGGCCTTTGGCGTGCACCCGGATCGCATGCGGGCCATGTTCATGAACTACGACACCGGCTACCTCCTCACCGTCGCCGCGGAACACGGGGCCAAGGCCCTGGCCGGCCAGTTAGTCGACCGGGATCAGCAGATGGCCCTCATCCTGGGCAACAGCATCAGCAACTACGCCCAATCCGCCACCCTGGTCGCCAAATACTACTCCCTGGGTGCACAGTTGGACGAGGAGGGGAACATCGTGCGCATTGATCGGGAGCGGGCCCTGGCCGACATGTTGGACCTGGCCGACCGCCGCGCCAAGGAGACCATCAACATGAGCGGCGAGGACGTGCCGGTCATCGCGGTTCTCTACTACGAGACCGCGCGCCTCAAGCGACAAGGGTCGCCGGAAGAACAGTTGGAGGCCCTGGAAAGCTACTGGAGCGCGAGCACCCTGGCCCAGATCCACGCGTATCTCGCGGGCACGTCCAAGTGATCGAACACCGCCGGAAGTCCGTGGACCCATAAGGAGGCAGAGAACATGCACACACAACGTCAGCCTGTTAGGCGTCTTATCCGAGGCATCTTCATCCTGTGGCTTTTGGTGACCGTGGTGGGAGCTCCATCTGCGGGGGCGGGGGACGGTTTGAATCCACACACATCCGGCTCCCACGCGGTCACCCCGGTCGTCGTGTACGAGAGCCTGGCCGTGGGCGTGCCCAAAGAGGACATCCGGGACATCCAGGACGCGGGCGCGGTCAACATCATCCCCGGGTCCCCCGGCGGCCTGACGGGCAACCACGCCCAGGGCTGGGATCGGGGCGCGCCCGGCGTGGAGGGGTCACCCCAAAAGGACGCGTACTTCGGAGACGCGGTGGTCAGCGGGGACTTCAACGGCGATGGGTATCCCGACCTGGCCGTGGGCGTGCCCGGCGATGGGACCACCGGATCCGTGCACCTCTTCTACGGGGCCGCGGTCGGCATCACCGCGCATCAGGACACCATCCTCACGCCGGTCGTGCGCCCGGACAACAACGTGGAGTACGGCGCGGCCCTGGCCGTGGGGGACTTCGACAACGACGGGTATGACGACCTGGCCGTCGGTGACCCCTCGGAATTGACTTCCACCAACCCACCGAAACAGGATGGGGGCGTGGAGATCATCTACGGATCGGCCCAGGGCCTGAACACCCGACGCGTCCAGTGGTGGGACATCGCGTCCATCGGGTATCCCAGCGGGTACTATCACGGCCATCGCTTCGCCGCGGCCCTGGCCGTGGGGGACTTCGACCACGACGGCTACGCGGACCTGGCCATCGGCGTACCGGGGGATGACACCGGTGGACACCCGGCCGCGGGTTCTGTGGTCGTCATCTATGGTTCCGACCGGGGGCTTGACGCCTCGCAGACCCAAATCTGGCACCAGGACCAGCCTCACATGGACGGCGGCGCGGAAACCGGGGACAGTTTCGGCGCGGCCCTGGCCGTGGGCGACTTTGACAGCGATACCTACGACGACCTGGCCATCGGCATCCCCTATGAGGACGTGGGGAACGTGCAGGACGCGGGGGCCGTGCAAGTCATCCACGGGTCGCGTAACGGCCTGACCGCGGAGAACAGCCAGATATGGGATCAGGACAAGCCCGCCATTTGGGGACGGGCCGCGGCCTACAACACCTTTGGGGCCGCGCTGGCTACCGGGGATTTCAACCGCGATGGCTATGATGACCTGGCCATCGGCACGCCCGGGGAGAACGTGCTCGGCACTTACCCCGATGCCGGCATCGTCTACATCCTCCAGGGATCGGCCAACCGGTTGTACGGTCCCCAGGACCAGTTGGTGCACCGCCTCGAACGGGATTTGGCCTTCGGCCAGGCGCTGACCAGCGGCGACTTCAACGGCGACGGCTACGACGACCTGGCCGTGGGTGCCCCCATGTACCGGGATGACCGCGGCGCGGTGTACGTCTACTACGGCGATCAGCGGGGCGTACAGCATAGTGCTGGGGAGAGGTGGGACCAGGGAAGTCCGGGCGTGCCCGGCATCCCCGAGGTGGGCGATAACTTCGGCTACACTCTGGCGGTCCTCCCTGTAGTCTGTGCTCACGACGCCTACGAGCCCAATGACACCGCGAGCACGGCGTATGACACGGAGAACGACTTCCGCCAGTTCGGTGGGTTCCAGACCGAGGACGACGCGTACATCTGCCCCAGTCGGGACGTGGACTGGTTCCTCATCCCAGCCGCGGCGGGGGAGACCATCGACATCGCGCTCAGCCAACTGCCCGCGGATTACGACATCGCCCTCTTCGACCCCAACGGTCACCTGGTGGGCACCTCCCAGCAGGGGGGCACCACGGACGAGTCCATCACCCACGAGGCCCGCACAACGGGCAAGTACCAACTGCGGGTCATGGGGGGATCCGCGTCGGACTGGCATCCCAGCAGCGGGTATGCCCTCCAGATCACCGTGAGCGCGGCGTCCAATCCCACCCCCACGCCTTCGCCCACGCCCCGGCCGACCCCGGGATCCTGCGCGGACGCGCAGTACGAACCCAACGACGACTTCGCCAGTGCCGCGAGCATCGGGTTCGATGTGCCCATCAAGGGCTACATCTGCACGGCCGACGATGAGGACTGGTACGCCTTCAACGTGGGCGTCGACCGGGTCATCGAGGCCCTCCTGACAGACCTGCCCGACGATTACGACCTGTTCTTGTACGACCCGTCGGGGACCCTCGTGGAGATTTCCCAGGAATCGGGCACCGCGTCCGAGCGTGTTCTCCATGTCGCGTCCGTGGCCGGTACGTACCGACTGCGGGTGGTGGGCTATCAGGGCGCCCATGATCCCAACCATCCCTATACCTTGCGTGTGTCCTTGTGGCAGCCCGCGCGTCGGCAGTACGTGCCGATGGTGCAAAAGTAGCCGAAAACGCCGGGGCAGGAGGAATGAGCATGTGGGGGCCACATATTCCCTGGAAGCGTTTGACCACAGGGGTGGGACTTCTTGTCCTGCTCTTCTTCGGGATGACCACGACAAGGGCCCGGGCAATGCCTGAGGATGCCTTCACCGACCGGGAATTCGTCCGCAACGGGACGTTTGATGTGAAGTTCGACGACTGGGGCGCGGGGGGCACGTCCGGCTGGCTGGAGACGCAGAACGTGGGCGCGGCCACCGACCCGGTGCTGGCCATTGTGCAGATGGGTGGGCAGGGCAACCAGTACGCGTGGCAGCAGATCTACCTGCCCACCCGCATCACCGGCGGACGGCTGTCCCTCGATTACCGGCTGAGCACGGTCAACCCCGGCAGTGTGGGGGCCTTCAGCGTCCACCTCTACCAGTTCGACGGCCGGCAGACCACCCCGCTGATGGCGTGGGCCGTGCTGTCCAACGTGTCCGGGGACACGGGCTGGCGCACGTTCCAGCACACGTTGACCCCGTCGGAGGTGGGGAAACTCCAGGCCGCGCGCGACCGTGGGTCCTTCGTCTACCTCATCCTGCAGGTCCAGTCCAACCTGGAATACACCGCGTATGTGGACAACGTCTCCCTCAGGCTGAGCGGGACAATGGTGTACCCGGATATGTCCGGCCGCCTGGCCTTCGGTCACGTGGATGACCGGGGGCACACGAGCATCGTGGTGGCCCGGCCGGACGGGTCGGCCCCGCGCCCGGTGTGGACCGCGCCGGACGCGGGGTCGACGGTGTTCGGCCTGGCCTGGCGTCCGGACGGCGAGGCCATCGCGTTCGCGAGCAATCACGAGTTCCCCTACTCCCGGTTCCGGTCGGACATCTTCAGCGTGCGGGTGAGCGACGGTCGCACGCGGCGCCTGACCCATCCCCCCGGTCGCGCGGAGATCCAGGCAGGCGGTTACGGCAAGGGCACGGTCACCGGCCGCATCTACAACAACTTCGGACCGGTGACCGCGTTCATCATCTACATCCAGGGCGCGGACCAGCCCCTGGGATCCGTGAACCCCGGCCAGCGGGGGGACTCGGTGTCCTTCACGCTCCCCAACGTGGCCGACCTGGGGCCCAACGTGGGGCAGTACATCACCTTTGTCTGGAGTGGACGGGTGGACAGCAATGGGGATGGGGTGCCGGACAAGGACTGCACGGGCAGCCTGTCCCATGCCGGCGCGCTGGTGGATGTGCGCGCGGGGCAGACGGTGGATGTGGGCACCATCACGTTCGACGGCGATGCCTCGTGCAAGAAGTACGAGGCGTCATATCCGGTCTGGCGGCCGGACGGCCGACGGGTGGGGTTTGTGGTCGACGGGGTGCCGGGCGTGGTCGATGACCGGGGGCGTCTGGACTTCCCCTTCGACACGGATGTGGCGGGTGTGGTGCGCTGGGCGTGGTCGCCCACGGGGGATGGCACCATTCTCTACACGGCCCCTACCGGTCTGTACCGGACGCGCGAGGGCGGGGGACGGGGGACTCCGGTGGTCCAGGGGGGGATGCTTTCCATCCAGGATTTCGATTGGATGCCGGACGGGTCGGGCATTGTGTACTCCGACGGGAAGGACTTGTTCTACCTGGACCTGGGGACGGGCCGTCGTGTCCAGTTGACCGCGCTGAACCTGCACGATGACCCGGCACTGGCCCCGCTCGGCGCGGCCGTGCGATCCCCCGCTGTCTCGCCGGATGGGAAGTTCGTCGCGTTCGATCGTCGTGGCCCCGGCCGCCTGGGGCGTACCATCTGGGTGATCAACCTGCAGAATCTGGCGGAGATGTGGCCGGTGACCACGGATCATCGCAGTCTGTACGTGGACTGGTGGGGCCCCACGCCGGTCCAACGGGGGAATTACCGGCAGTATGTGGGGTTTGTGACGGTAGGGCGATGAGGGGGCGGGGGACGGATGGATCGTGATGGGACCGAGAACGGGGAAAGGAGGCGGGCCATGAGGCGTGTGATCACGTATGTGGCAGGGGTGGCTGTTCTGCTACTGCTGTGGGGGATGATGATGGCCCCGCGCGCGGTGGCGGGCACGGGGTCTGACTGGTATGTGGCCACGTGGGGGAAGGACACGAACGATTGTCGATCCTGGGCGACCGCGTGCCGCACCATCCGGGCCGCGTATGACAAAGCCGACGCGGTCGGGACGATTCACATCGGCCCGGGGGTCTTCCGGGAGACCAATGTGCTCGGTAATCGGGTCACGCTCATCGGCGCGGGCCCCAACCGGACGATTATCGACGGCAAGAAGGAGCACACGGTCTTCACCGTTTTCAGCGAGGCCTTTGTGACCCTCCGGAACATGACCATCCGCAACGGGAAGACGGATTCGCCGGATTGGGCCGGGGGAATTGTCAACTGGGGGACGCTGGTGCTCGACCATGTGATTGTTGAGCACAATGAGGGATCGGAAGGTGGGATTTCCTCCAGTGGGGTGCTGACGATGACGAACAGCGCGGTGGTGGAGAATGTGGCGTCGTACACCACCGGGGGCATCCGGGCGTCGGGGAGGGTGTATTTACGCAATGTGACGCTGGCCCGCAACCGCGCGCTGACCAGTGGCCTGGCCGGCGCGCTTCGGGTGCAGGGCGGTACCACCGCGGACCTGGTCAATGTGACGATCAGCGGGAACGCGTCCACCTACGGTGGGGGCGGCATCGATAACGATGGCACGCTCCGCCTGACGAATGTGACGCTGGCGAATAATACGGTGTCTTCCCCGGCACATCGCATGATCGATTTGTACGTCGATGGGATGGTTACGCTGCGGAATACGTTGATTTTGGGCGAGTGTCGAGGGGCGGGGAGTGTGGTGTCCCAGGGCCACAATCTGGAGAAGGGGAATACGTGTGGGTTGACGCACAGCACGGATGTGACGAACACGGACCCCCAACTCGCGGCCCTCGCGCACAACGGGGGCCTGGGGGAGACCCACGCGCTGCGGCAGGGAAGTCCGGCCATCGACGCGGGGGATGACGCCGTGTGTCCACCCACGGATCAGCGGGGCATGGGCCGCTGGGATGGGGACGGCGATGGCCGGCGCAGGTGCGACATCGGGGCTTACGAGTATGTCCCGTCCGGCGTGCTGCAGAAGCGCGGGTATGTGCCGGTGGTGTATTGAGGGGGGGAAGTAAGGAGTAACGATTAACGATTGACGATTAAGGGGGGTGGCTGAAGGGCGAGGTCGGCCGGGATGGGTGAGGTCTAACGCATAACGAGTAACGAGTAAGAGGGGCGGGAGCGCCAATCTCGGCCCGGCTGTGGCGATGCTCGGCCGGTCATGCACTTCCACCCGTGTCTCGCATAACGTCCTTGGCCCCCTCCTCTCTCCCAGCATTGGGAGAGAGGAGGGGCGAAATGCCTGCGAGCTTTTCCCGCCAACCCCCGAGGGGTGGAGTGAGGGCCGATTACCAAAACGATTGACGATTAATGAGTAACGATTAAGGGGGTTGGCTGAAGGGGGAGGTCGGCCGGGATGGACGAAGAGCTTAACGCATAACAAGTAACGAGTAAGAGGGGCGGGAGCGCCCATCTCGGCTCGGCTGTGGCGATGCTCGTCTGGTTATGAGTCCTACCAGAGCCCCCGGGGGGCTTCCGTCGGACTCTTGAGTCCTTTTCGGGCAGGCGTATTAACCCGCCGCTTGGGGATTTACCGAGCGGTCATTCCCCGGAAGAGGGGTCTTCTGAAGATGTGCGCTTTTCCAGCAAATCCGGGCGGCGTTCGCGAGTGCGCTTGAGGGCCTGGTCCCGGCGCCAGGCCGCAATGCGCTCATGGTGACCGGAAAGGAGCACATCCGGCACCTGTCGCCCCCGGAACTCAGGAGGCCGGGTGTACTGCGGCCCTTCCAGAAGCCCGCTGGCAAAGGAATCCTCCTCCGCCCCTCGTTCATACCCCAACGCACCCGGCAACACCCGAGTCACCGCATCCACCAGGACCATCGCGGCCAGTTCCCCGCCCGAAAGCACATAATCGCCAATGGAGATCTCATCCGTCACCAAAAACTCCCGCACCCGTTCGTCGACCCCCTCGTATCGCCCGCAAATGAGAACAAGCCGGTCGTGTCGGGCCAGCTCCTTCACCACCGCCTGTGTCAACGGTCGGCCCTGAGGGGTCAAAAGGATGATGGGAGGCAGCGTTTCCACTTCCACCGCGGTATCCGCCCCGCGGAACACAGGCCTGTCCAGAATACTCTCCACCGCGGCGACAATGGGCTCAGGCCGGAGCAACATCCCCGGGGCCCCGCCGTAAGGCACATCATCCACCTGACGGTGTTTCCCCACACCAAAGGCGCGCAAATCGTGCAGCGCGATGCTCAACAGCCCTTTTTCCCGGGCCCGCCGGAGAATCCCTTCCTCGAAGGGCCCTTGGAACATGTGAGGGAATAGCGTGATAATGTCGATGTGCATCGTGCCTCCTCACCGGGGTACGACAAATTCAACAAACAACGTTTCCCCCGCGTGAACGTGGACCCGGCGACGCAGGGGCGGGGAGACGCCGGCCACTTCCAACACATACTCCCCTTCGGGCACGTCGGTGAGAAGCCAGTTCTCCCCCCACAGGGGATCGGGCTGTATGCCCGGCGCCTCCAGATACGTGGGCACGGTCGTCCAATAGCGCGGTTGCCCTTTCTGCACCCGGTACAGCAGAATCCTCGCCCCCATCCAGGCCCGACCATCCGGCGTGACCAACCGGCCGATAAGGGTGCCGTGACCGGGCATGTACGTCAACCAGAACTCCGGATTCACCGTGGCGTTGTAATCATTTTCCCCCAACCGCACCTCCAAGTGCAAGTGAGGGCCCATGGCAATCCCCTCCTGCCCCACCTCCGCGATGACCTGGCCCTGGTGGACGCGATCCCCCTTGCGCACAAACGTCCTTCGCACGTGACCGTAAAGCACGTAGACGGGGCGTCCCTGGTATTGGCGTGTCAGCCGGAGGACCACGGCACGGCCGTAAAAGTGGGCCCAAGGGCCCAACACCTCGCGCGTGTCCGGGCCCGCGAAGACGACCGTTGCCTCCGCCCCGGCCAAAATCGGGGTCCCCTCCGGATTGGGAAAATCCGCCCCGTGGTGGACCAGATACCTCCCATCGCCGTTGCTGCCGTAGGGATAATACGGACTGGCCCAAACCTGGGCTGGGGGCCGGAAAGGACGGGTCAACCAATAATGGAGAGGAGGATGGGGAGCGGGCGTGGGCCAGCGGTGAGCGCTCAAATAGGGCGTGGGCGTTGGTGTGACGGCAGGGACACGGGAAGACATAGGGGTAACCGTCACGGTGGGAAATGGGGTCCGGGTGGCTGTGGAAGTGGGCGACGGGGTGGCTGTGGGAGTTCTGCTGGGTGTCCAGGTGGGGGTGGAAGTGGGCGTGCGCGTGGGCGTTGGTGTTGAAGTAGGGGACGGGCTAGGGGTGGGGGACGGAGTGGCCGTGGGGGAAGGGGTCGGCGTGGGAGTGGGGGTTGGGGTTGGGCTTGGGGGAATGAGTTCAGATAACCATGGAGACGATGGGGCGAGAAAGACGCTCAGGGCCAGGAGGAAGAGCAAAAGACCGCCCTGCCAGCCCAGCGGATAGGATGGAATGGTGAAGGATGTTCGGCTTAGATGTTGGCTCATGGATGACAGACCATCGACGATGGACACGGACACCTGTTAGCAGACCTGCACTGTCGCCCGTGCTGGCATACTCCTGCAGAGTGAACGTCATTGCAACTCAGGACCCCATTATATTCCCCGCCCTCCATCCGACAAAATACCCAAAGAACCC
>JAADDB010000078.1 GCA_013154135.1 Chloroflexota bacterium | reverse complement strand
CGCCTTTCTTTCCATGCGCGACAAGGACATGAATGACCCGCCAAGGCCCGGAGCCTACCCCGTCTTTGCTATCCCACGTCCGACACCTCGTCCCCCATTCCCACCTCCTCCCGCTCGGCCAGGGAGGCGACAATACCCACGCTGAAGAAGAAAAGCACCATCAAGTCGGGCAGGAGGAAGGACTGGTCCACCAGGCCATGGGCCAGGCCGTAGACGACCATTCCACTCGCGGCCGCGACCAGCGCACGTACACTCCCCACCGTCGTCTGCCGGACCCACACTTTTCGGGCCCACGCGTAGAAGCTCGCCAACATCCCGGCCAACCACATCACCCCAGGAATCCCCATGGCCAGCCAGAAATGCAGGATCACGTTGTGAGGATGGGAAAGGTTCGGCTCCGGATACGCGGGGGAAGGCAAATAAGGTCCTCGGAAGTAGTACAGGAAGTTGTCCGGCCCAACGCCCCATAGGGGGTGATCCCGCAACATGCGCAGGCTCGCCCGCCACAGTTGCACACGCAGGGCAAAGGTCCCCCCGCCCTGCCACAGGGACCGGAAGCGCTCCGTCGCCAAAAAGGGCAGCAGGACCAGGAACAGTCCTCCGATGAGAAAAGCCGCGTACTTCCACCCGGCACGGCCGTACAACCATCCCAGAAAGAGGAACAAGAGGGGGAGTCCGATGAGCAATGCCCCGCGGGAAAATGTGCCCACGCTCCCCAGGAGCAACACCGTTCCCACGAACGCGTACCCCTGCCGGACGGACAGGCCCGGCACGACCCGGGGCCACGCCACCTCCGTCTCCCCCTTCCAGGGATAGGGGAGGAAGAGGGCCAGCGCGTAGGCCAACGCCACTCCCCGCCCCAACATCAGGGCCAGGTTGTTGGGAGACCCGTACACCCCGCGCAGGCGGATAACCCCTTCGGCCCAAACGGCCCGGGGATGGGCCAGCACAGCGGCCAAGGCCAGGGCCAGGGCCAAGAGCAATCCCCACAAGAACGCGTTGACCAGCCGGGCGGCAAAACCGTGGATGTCCTGCTCGAATGCCAGGAGGCGCAAACGCCGTTGAATCCACGTGCGAGCACCGCGCAACAGGGGGAAGAGTCCACGCATCACATGACTTCGCCAGCGGGAACGCATCATCCAGTAGAACATCACGGGCTCCACCACCACCCAACGCACCTCCCGCCAGGCCACATCCTGATAACGCGCCTGCGACGCGGCCCACGCACCCACCAACAACCACCCGATGACCAGCACATCCGGCCAACCCGAGGGCCGCAAAAGCGCCCAAGCCCTATGCCAGGCCCGCGTCTTCCGACCGCTTCCGGGTTCCAGGAAGACAAAGCGGATCAGCCACACCGTCCAACTGACCCATGTGAGCCCGATGAAAATCTCCACCAAACTGAACTGGAAGGGCCCAAAGCGTTTGGGCAAGGCCACAAAGGGCAGGGCTCCCAAAATCGCGGCCAATCCCCAATCCACCCGGTAAAGCACGAGCAACCCCAGGAGGAGGACCGTCAGCAGACTGAGGGACAAAGTCGGTGCGACCAGGAGAAAGCCGGCCAGGACCGCCAACAACCCCGGCATGATCACATCCGTCAGCGGAGGCCAGAACAGCCACACCCCCAACCGCGCCAGGGCTATCACCGCCGCCAAGGCCAACATCCCCAGCAACACGTACGGACCCCAGGGACGATCCCGCTGCACGATCAGGGTGGTCACACCGGGGGGGTCAAAACGGAGGACAAGGACGTGGGGTTGCAGGGGGAGATGGCGTCCCAGGAAATGAACCCGCTGCGCGTCCAACAACACACTCCGCTCCTCCCCGTCCAACGAAGCCTCCAGCGCGACCAGCTGGGTGGAGACCACACCAATGGACGTGCCCTCCGCGCGGATGGTGTGCCGCAACTGGGCGTCGGGTTGTTGCCAAATCCAGGCGCGGGGCCCATAGCGTCCGATGCCCACCAGGGGGGATCCGGTGGCCAACTCCTGGAACGCCCAGTACACGGGACGGGGTGTCCAATCCGGGCGCACCAGCGCGAACCCCCACAGGGGATCATCCTCGGGCACGCGGGGGTAGAACTGATCCCAGGTGAGGAGGCCCAGCCAGGGCCATTCCTGGCGCTTGCGCTGGAACACTTGATGCACGTACTCGGCCTGAGCCTCCTCCGACACGGTGCCCCAAATGCTGGGCCGACCCTGCCAGTGGGGCGGGGTTGCGTGACGCCCCCAGCCAACGACCCAAATGGGCCGTGCCCGATCCCGGTGCCGCTCCATCACTTCCCGCAGGAGGACCAGACGAGCTACACCCAAGCGATCCGGCGTGTAATCCCGGCTCCAGGGGTCACTCCCGGCCAGGTCGTAGGCTTTGGCCCCGAGGATGTCAAAAGTCCCCTGCGCGCCGGCCTGGTACATGGCCTCCAGGAAGGCCACATCGCTCATGTGATAGGGGGTGTGTAACGTGGTGGGCGCCAGGCCCGCGCTGAGGATGAACGCGGTGGGATCCGCATCGCGAATGGCCTGTCCCACCGTGCGCAACATGGTCACATAACCCGCAGGGTCCACCCGCTCGTTACCCCAAAAAGGGGTCACATTGGGTTGATCCCACACCTGGTAATAGTCAATGGCGTGCGCGTACCGAGCAGCCACCCGCGCGGCAAAGCGGGCAAACGCGTCCAAGTCCGTGGGCGGCACCACGGGATTGTCCTCCTCCCCCGGAGGACGGTACCAGGGAGGCGTGCCGTCGATGAGCGCGATGACGCGCAGGTGATGGGCCTGCGCGCGTTGCACCAGCCGATCCCACTCGGCCCAGGTGTACTTCCCTCGGGTCCGTTCGATCTCGAACCAGGGGAAGCGCACACGGATCCACCCGAACCCCGCGTCTTCCAGGAGGGTAAGGGCCCGCTCCAAGGTGACATCGTCCAGGTACAGGAGATCCGCGTTCACCGCGTACGGCCGCACATCCGTGTGCTCGATGCGCGGGGGCGGGCCGAACACGATGCCCCGGGTGTTCCGGCGGATGTCGCGCACCAGGGAGGGCAGGGCGGCCAGGGTGAGGATGAGGAGGAGGAAGGTGAGCAGAATGGCCCGGCGAGGGATGGGGGCAACGTATGTGATCCGAGGTTCACGCGTGCGCTTCATGATGGACGTCGCTCACCTGTTGGAATGTGCTGTGGCTCCCGCACAAGGGAACGGTCATCAGCCGTGTCCACATCATGGGCCAGCCCGGAGGAGCGGAGGACGCGCACGTGCAGGCCCTGGGCTCGGGCTAAGAGGAGGTGGCGGGTAAAACTATCCCGGCCGAACGCGGGCACCAACGCGGTGGGTGGGGCCAGGAGCAGCGCATTCGTCCCCTTTCCCGCCTGGTCCGGCGCGAGGATGAGGTGGGGCACAGGAGTCTCCTGGGAAAGACGCCACAGGGCTTCCACATCCCCCGGGGTGAGGAAGGGCAAATCGGCCGGGAGGATGAGGGCCCGAGACCAGCCGTTGGCCTCGGCCCAGGTGAGCGCGTCGTTCAGGATGCGGTTGAGTCGGTCCTCGGTCAACGCGGGCGTGGGGGGCATGGGGAGAAGTCCGTCGGGCGTCACATGGTCCAGGCGCCATCCCCCCGATTCCACCAGCGGGGGAACCCCCACTTGCTCGGCCAGGCGGGCGACTTCCCCATCCCCTGCCAGGACGAACACCCGCGCGGGGACCGCGGCCTGTTGCACCGCGTGCAACACCCGGCGGAACATCTGCCGGACGAGTTGTTCCCGCTCGTGGGATGGGAGCACCCGACGCAGGCGACCTTTGGCCCGGGTCAGGGGCTTCAAGGGGATGAAGATGACCAGCTCCGCCCCGCGCTCGTTCATTCGTCCCCCGCTCCTCTGCCCTTCTCCCACCCGTCCCCCAGGACCGAGGACAAGGCCACCCGGGCCACCCGCTCTTTGTCCTCCACCGTGCGCATCCAGGTGTCGGTCATGACCACATCCATGTCCAGGGAGCGGATCGCGTCCGCGTACCTCGCGTCCACCGTGTCGAGCAGGAAATGGCCCACGATGTCCCGGTAGTGTTCCGCGACCGCGAGGGGGGACGGGGTGAGCCCGAACTCCGCCATCAGCTTGGCGGCCGGGCCTTTGATGGCTTTGCCCCCCACGATGGGGGAGATGGCCACCACGCGCGAGCGCCGCGCGCGTAGGAGCGCGCGCAGATCCCCCACGTGGAGGATGGGGTCTATGCTCAGGTAGGGGTTGGAAGGGGCCAGGAGGATCACATCCGCGTGCTGGATGGCTTCCCGCACCCCCGGGGCCGGACGGGCTTTCTCCACATGTTGGAAACGGATGGCCCGGACGCGCGGTTCGGCCCGGCGGTGCACGAAGTACTCCTGGAAGGGCAATGTCCCCTCCTCCGTCTCCACCACCGTGCGGACCGGGTCGTCGCTCATGGGGAGGATCCGGGCCCGGACGCCCAAGGCCCGACGCAGGCGGTCCGTGATCTCGCTCAAGGGAAGGCCCTCATCTCGCCAATGGCGACGCAGGATGTGGGTCGCCAGGTCCTTATCTCCCAGTTGGAACCAGGTGGGAGCCCCATAGCGCCCTAACATTTCCAACGCGTGGAACGTGTCCCCGGCCAGGCCCCATCCCCGCTCGGGATGGTGAAGTCCGGCCAGGGTGTACATGACCGTGTCCACGTCCGGGGAAATGGGGAGCCCCAGGTGCTCGAAGTCGTCCCCTGTGTTCACGATGACGATCAGGGTGTCGGGGAGAAGGCGGTATACCCCATCCGCGGCCTTGGCGCCTCCCACCCCACCGGCCAGGACGACCACGTGCGGGGCTGTGTTCATGGTGTTCCGTTCAGCCATATCACTCGCTCGTCTAAGGGTATGCGGTCCTTTTGCGGTTGTTCTGCCGGATAGCCCAGGGTGATGAAGCCTTGGGCTATCCAATCTTCGGGCAATTGCAGGATGTCACGCACCAGCTCGGGAACGAAGAGGGGCGCGCAGACCCAACACGCGCCCAAGCCCAACGCGTGTGCGGCCAGGAGAAGGTTCTGACCGGCCATGGCCGTGCTCTGGACCGCCATGATGTATTCCGCCTCCTGCCGACGCGGGTCGGGATATGTGTCCATGTCCTCGCGGCTGAGGGCCACCAGGATGAGAACCGGCGCGTCCAAAAGGCGGGTTTGGGATCGGGAGACTCGGGCTGCGATGTCCGCCTCCTCCCACCCGTCCGCGCGCAGGTCCCGGGCCCATTGTTCGCCCATCCGCTGGACCAGTTCCTCGCGCAAGGGGCCCCGGGGGAGGACCGCGAAGCGCCAGGGTTGTCGGTTGTGGGCCGACGGTGCCCACCGGGCCGCTTCCAACACGCGCTCGACCAAGTCGCGCGGCACAGGCTCCGACCGATAGCGCCGGACACTGCGTCGCTCCCGTATGACTTGCCAGAATGAAAGATCGGTCATGGGTAATGAAGAAAACGGATGATTGGGATGGGCTTATTTGGGCACCCCAGGATTCCCTTCTGTCCGGATCATATCAAGTTTCGAGGGGCTTGCCAAATGGGTCCGGGGAAACAGGGGCTTGGGTCCTGGAGTGTTGTGTGGTAGAGTAACGAGTAACGATTGACGAGTAAGGGGGTGTGGAGGTGTCGGATCATCCAAAGGACAGGCTACCCCGCTCCAGGGGAACCGATGTCCTGCTCTGGAGTGGGGTTGTTTTGGCGGGGTTTCTCTCCCTGGCCGTGGAATTGAGTGTTTCCCGGCTCTTGCGCCCTTGGTTTGGGGATATGCTCTTTGTCTGGGCCGCGGTGATCGGCTTTGTCCTCCTCTACCTGACGCTGGGGAATCTCATCGGCAGCCGCCTGGACAGTCGCCGCGCGGGGGAACGATTGCCGTGGATTGTGGGCCTGGCCGGCGTGGGTATCTACCTAATCCCCTGGCTCACCCGCCCCCTCCTGGAAGGCACGCAACGAGCTCTCCACTCCTATCACCTGGCCCTGCCCTTGCAGGCCTTCCTCCTGGTCCTGCTCCTGCTGGCTTGGCCCCTCACTTTGCTGGGCACCGTATCCCCCCAGGTGGTGGGGTATTGGACTGCCCAGGGCAAGCCGGGACACCGGGCCGCAGGAGAGGTCCTGGCCCTGGGCACGCTGGCCTCCCTGGCCGGCGCGATGCTCCCCGTCTTCTGGTTCCTGCCCACCTGGGGCACCCGACGCACCTTTGCCCTCCTCGGACTCCTGGCCCTGGCCTGGAGCGGGGCCGCTCTGCTCCTCCGGCGCACTCACCGGTTTCTGCTTCCCCTCTGGCTGATCCTCCCCCTTCTCCTGCCCCCCACCCACCTCGCGGGCCCCATCAAACCCTTTGACCCCACCGGCCGGGGGCGGGTCCTGTACGAGACAGAGTCCGCGTACAACTACATCCAGGTCATCCAGTGGAGGGAGGAGCGCTGGCTGCGCCTGAACGAGGGAGAAGGGCTCCATTCAGTCTGGCGTCCCCACATGCGCCTCAGCTACGGCATTTGGGATTTCTTCCTCCTGGCCCCCACGTTCCGCCCCCTCAACGCGCGCCCGGTGGAGAACTTGCTGGTCATCGGCCTGGCCGGGGGCACGATTCCCACCCTCTACCACCACACCTTCGCGCCATCCCGCATGGTGGGAGTGGAGCTGGACCCGGAAGTGGTACGGGTCGCCTACACTTACTTCCACCTGGGCGACCTCCCCACGTTGGAGGCGGTAACAGGGGATGGCCGCGTGTACCTCCGGGAAGGGGGGGAGAAGTTCCAGGTCATTGCCCTGGACGCGTATCGGCCGCCCTATATCCCCTTTCACCTGACCACGGTGGAATTCTTCCGGGAGGTGGACGCGCATCTCACCCCGGATGGTGTGGTCATGGTCAACGCGGCCCGGACCCGGGAGGACTTTCGCCTGGTCCACGCGCTGGCCCGAACTATGAAGGCCGTCTTTCCCCAGGTGCTCATCGTGGACGAACCCCTGAACGGCGCGTCGTGGGGCAATTCCGTGGTCGTGGGCATGAAGACCCCCATCTCCAAGGCCGGGGTGGAGCAGGTGTGGGAGGCCACGGAACATCCCGTCCTCCGGGAGGTGATCCAGAGGGCCCAGGGGCACTTGCGGGACGCGCCGGATGAGGGCCTGGTGTTGTGGGATGACCGCGCGCCCGTGGAAGAAATCGTCCACGGCATCCTCTGGGCATACCTGTGGTCCCCGTGAGGGGATCGGCAGCCAAAACTCGCTCGTCGTTCGTCGGTGGTCGGTCGTCGGTGGTCGCTCGTCGGTGGTCGCTCGTCGGTGGTCGCTCATCGGTCGTCGCCCTCAATGGGCCGGGGCAAACAGGAAGATGAGGACAAGGGCCAACACCCCGGTCAACAAGATCTCCCCCAGGAAGCGAACCGTCAACCGAGAGCGCATCGCCCGCTCGAACACCAGAGCCAGCGCGTAGAAGACCAGGAGGAGCAACAGACCCCCGCGCAGGGGGGAAAGGGCCGTGTGTCGGAACATCCAGGCCAATTGGCCGATGATCACGCCCAACACCGCGCTGTACAGCCACCGCACTCGCAGAGGAACGGGCACATCCACCCAAAGGGCCGCGGCCAGCAGGTAGGACCCCACCAACATCTGGGTGGCCGAGAGGAGACTTCTTTCCCCCACCGTGTACAACCACAGGTACAGCGTCCCGCCGCTGGCAAAAGCCAGGGTGCGCAGGACGAATCCCGCGGGGAAATCACCGGCCACCTGTCCCAAAAGACGACAAAGGCTGTGCCACGTCAGGGCCATCACAAGCAGGGTGCTGAGGAGGAACATCAACCACGCGTGGCGGTTGACCTGGTAGGGCAACAACCGCTGAGCGATCCACGCGATGGCCAGGGGCAGGGTCCACGCACCCTCCACAAAGGGTGGAGTGCCCGCGGGCACATCCCACGCGGAAAGGATCCACTGGGTCCCAGGGACCACAATGAGGAAGAGGAGGACCCCCAGAAAGAAAGGGGGCCCCACCGTCACCGTCAAAGGGGTGCCCAAGGGATACCAGGTGAACACGTAGCGCGGGCCCACCAACGCGGGCTGAAGCGCGAGCACGATTCCGGTAAGTGCTGTGAGCAAGCTGATGCGATCTCGAAAGCCTATCATTTACTCGTTACTCGTTAGGTTCTCGGTCCATCCAAGCCAACCTCAACTTCCGCCACCCCCTTAATCGTTACTCATTAATCGTCAATCGTTACCCCTTAACCCTCCCTCTCCGCTTCTTGACAATATCTATGAGCACGATCATACTAATTCCCATCCCACACGGGATGATTATCCCGCGTTTTGCCCGAGGAGGCAAGGATGACCAAGATAGCTGTGGTGGTCGACGGGTCGGCCGACCTGCCCGAGACATTGCGCACCCAGTGGGAGATCCATGTGGTCCCCCAGGTGCTGGTTGTGGACGGCGAACGCCTGGTCGAGGGGCAGGATATCACTTCCCAGGAGATCTACGAAGCCGTCTCCGCGGGCGTGCCCGTGCGCATCGGCCATCCCCCGCCGGACGATTTTCGGGTGGTGTACAAGAAAATGCGCCGGGAGATCGAAGGGATTGTCACGGTGACCCTTTCCACCATCTTCAACCCCACCCTGATCTCCGCGCAAGTGGCCGGCATCACCTATCCCAAGATCCCCACAGAGGTCATCAACTCCCAGCATGTCTCCATGGGCCTGGGATTTGTAGCCCTCGCGGCCGCGCACGCGGCCCGAAAAGGCGCATCCCTGGAAGAGGTCGCCCAAGCGGCCCGAGAGGCCATCCCCCAAATTCACACCTACTTCCTGGCGGGAAACATCCAAGCACCATACCGCGCGCACCTCATCCCCCGCCGCGATTACCTGCTCCACCGACCTTTACACCATGTCCCTCTCCTGCGGATGGAACAGGGGCACCTGCGCACAACCACATACGTGCCCTATGGCTCGCGAGGGGTGGAACAACTCCTCCGGGAGGCGTGTCAACAGGCCCGAGAGGGACGGTTGGAGGCCGCGGTCGTGCACGCGAACGCGCCGGAGCTGGCCCAGCAGCTGAGGGAACGGATACGAGCAGAATGTCCTGTGCAAGAGGTGCACATGGCTACATTGACCCCCATTGTGGGGTTGCGCCTGGGGCCGGGCACCGTCGGCCTGGCCCTGCGAGAGCTCCCACCCACTGGGGGAAACGGATAACGACACGCCCGGCTCCCCACCGTCGTCCGTGGTCCATCTCCTGAAGATGTGGTATCCTCTGGGTCATGGGTCACGATAAAGAGGGAAAGTCGGGATCGGCTGGGATAGGACACATGGGACTTGTCGATTCCTTTCCCGCCACGCACACAAAACGCGGTTGTTATCGAAAAAGAACACGCTCTGAGAGCGTCCGTGTTCGATGGCGTATTCCAAACTCGTTCCGAGCAACACAAGGCAGGAGGGCGTCATGACTCAAGAGTTGATCCCGTTCGAAGAGCTGCCCGAGGAGCTCCAGGAGCTCTACGAGGACATGCAGGATGATTTGTACGAGGGGCTGGCCGACAAGGTGGTAGAAGGCACCCGCAAAGCCCTGGACATGGGCCGTAGTCCCCACGAGATCTTGGCCCACGGGCTGGTGGCGGGCATGGACATTGTGGGGGAGGATTTCGGCGCGGGGGTGCTTTTCGTGCCGGAGGTGCTGATGGCCGCCAAAGCCATGAAAGCTGCCATGGAGATCCTGCGTCCTCTCCTCACCCAAACCGGCGCGCAACGCGTGGGCACCATTGTCCTGGGCACGGTGAAGGGGGACATCCACGATATCGGCAAGAACCTGGTCGGTATGATGCTGGAAGGTGCCGGCTTTGAGGTGGTGGATGTGGGCATCAACACGGACGCGGACACGTTCATCCAGGCTCTCAAGGAACACGATGCCCAACTTCTGGGCATGTCCGCGCTGCTGACCACGACCATGCCCTACATGAAGGTGGTGATTGACCGCTTGGACGAGGAGGGACTGCGCGATCAGGTGAAAGTCCTGGTGGGAGGGGCGCCCCTCAGCGAGGCCTTTGCCGAGGATATCGGGGCCGATGCCTATTGCGAAGATGCGTCTGTCGCGGTGGAGATGGCGAAGAAGTTCATGGATCTCTACCGCCGGGCCGCGTGAGCGAGAGGGAGGGGGAACGATTAAGGAGTAACGATTGACGATTAACGATTAAGGGGGGGATCGGCTGAGGGATAGGGTTGGCTTGGATGGACCGAGATCCTAACGAGTAAGAGGGGCGGGAGGACCCCACACGGCCTGTTTGGGGCGATGCTCGGCCGGTCATGCGTCCATATAGGGGGCTTCTCCCCATTTAGCCCGGGGGTTCAGCCCCGGGCAATGGGGCTGACCATCTTGAGCTGATTTTTCCCTAGCCCACTGTTTTTGGTGGGTGCGGGCCGGGCTTC